>NZ_KB291381.1:0-1632 GCF_000318295.1 Capnocytophaga sp. oral taxon 326 str. F0382 | reverse complement strand
TCGGTAGATTGTGGTAATCATAATGGTGTAGTAGCACTTACAGTTATAGGAGGAGAACAAACCTATACAGTAACCCTTGCACCATTAGGAGGAGGAACGCCCAAAGTACAACCTAATGTACCAGAAGGTTATCCAGGTATTGAAATAGCAGGTTTAGACGCGGGTACTTATAATATTACAGTAGAAGATGCCTTAGGCTGTACAACAGCAACAGGCACCCTAAGTGTAACATTAGCACCTTATAGTGCTATCAATACCGCAAGTATTACAGTAGCCACAACTTCAATTACTTGTATAGATGCTAAAGATGGAACACTCAAAGTATCAGGAGTAACAGGAGGAGTACGTCCTTACCATTTTATATTGTTCAAAGGCTCAACAAAATCAGATGAAATATCAGGAGTTAATGGAGATGAAGTTACTTTTAGTAACATAGAACCAGGTACTTATCACATAGATATTTTAGATGCTCAAAACTGTTCAGTAACGCTTGCAGGAAGCTATTCATTTGTAAATCCAACAGCCATAACAGCCGATATCAACGCTCTGAACTCTAAGTTTGTAACTTGTAAAGGCACAAGAGACGGCAAGGTAGAGATAGTGAATATCACAGGAGGGACAGGAACATATACAATTAGTATAGCCAGAGCCGATACTAAACAAAACGTAAAAACACATCGAGATGTAACAAGTTCAACCGATCTGTTTGATGAATTAGGAGTTTTAGAAGGCACTTACTATGAGGTAGTAATAAAGGATAGTAACGATTGTACGATGACTAAGACCTTGTCATTCACGGTAGAAGAATTACCAGATGTTACAATCAAGGAACTCAAATACTATGGTACTTGTCAAGCAAGTTCTAATAGTTACGTAGATTATTTAGAGGTACATTTCAACAATCCATCGCCCGACTATAGTAAGATAACCTATAGTTTGAATGGAGCTCCAGCAGCTACTTTCACACGAACCACAGGCAATGTAGCTTATATTGATAATTTCAATAGAAGTTCAGTTACCCAAACGGTTGAAGTAACCTATACTATAGTATCCTCTATTCCAGGAATGACGGGAAGTTGTAGTGCCTCCGAGACCATCACGATAGATCCTTACACACCACTTACAGTTACGAGAGTAACGACTAATACCACGCTCAACACCTTAGAGGTATTAGCACGAGGAGGTAGGACGAATAACTTTAGAGGTTATACATACTACTTTAATGAGGTGAGTAAAGGAGATAATCCGGTGTACAAAATCAACCACGACGATCCTGATAAGTTAGTAAACGGACGTCGTTATAAAGTAGTGAATGTACGCGTGGAAGATGCTGAAGGTTGTACAGTAACAGCGACTTACGATTTAGAATACTTTGATATAGAAGTGCCGAACTTCTTCACGCCCAATGGAGATGGAGAGAATGATGTATGGAAAGCGAAGTATTTAGACAACAATGTAAATGCCCGTATCTACATTTTCGATCGTTATGGTCGTCGTTTAGTGAAGTTAGAACCAGGAGAAGGCTGGGATGGTACGTATGAAAAACAAGCGATGCCATCAGGTGACTATTGGTATATCATCGAAATCAACGATCAATTGTACGACAAACGTGAGTTCTACGGTAACTTCACT
>NZ_KB291380.1:0-3896 GCF_000318295.1 Capnocytophaga sp. oral taxon 326 str. F0382 | reverse complement strand
CCCTAACCCCTAACCCCTAACCCCTAACCCCTAATTAAAAATATTTAATAAATAATTTGTATTTTTAAAATAGTTGCCGTACTTTTGCAGGATATTTTTAGAAACGAATTTAAAATTGAATATAAAAATATCAATATTTAAAAGAATAAATCAAAATTAAACCAATGGATTTTAAACAATTAGAAAAACAATACCGCGATGAACTCTTGCAAAACGTCATTCCGTTTTGGTTAGAAAAATCGCAAGATAAACAGTACGGAGGCTACTTCACCTGCCTTGACCGCCAAGGAAATGTATTCGATACTGATAAATTTATTTGGCTACAAGCCCGTGAGGTATGGCTCTTCAGTATGCTCTATAATCGCGTTGAAAAACGCCAAGAATGGTTAGACACCGCGATACAAGGAGCTGAGTTCCTTAAAAAATATGGTCACGACGGGCACCTCAATTGGTACTTCTCTTTAGACCAACAAGGGAATCCTTTAGTAGAACCTTATAACATCTTCTCCTATACCTTTGCCACAATGGCTTTTGGTCAGCTGAGTATCGCTACAGGCAATCAGGAATACGTCGATATTGCCAAGAAAACCTTTGACATTATCCTCTCCAAAAAAGACAATCCTAAAGGCAAATGGAGCAAAGCACACCCCGGTACGCGCTCTCTTAAAAACTTTGCTCTCCCGATGATTTTGTGTAATTTAGCCCTCGAAATAGAACCGCTCTTAGAGCCTTCTTTTATTGAGGAGGCAATGGAGGCTTGTATCCACGAAGTGATGGAAGTGTTTTTACGACCTGAATTGGGCGGGATTGTAGTAGAGAACGTAAATGCTGATGGTTCACTATCTGATACTTTTGAAGGTCGTCAGCTTACCCCTGGTCACGCTATTGAGGCAATGTGGTTTATAATGGACTTAGGCAAACGCCTCAACCGTCCTGAATTGATAGAAAAAGCGGTGCAAACTACCCTAACAATGCTCAACTATGGTTGGGATAAACAGTATGGTGGTATTTACTACTTTATGGACAGAAAAGGTTACCCACCTCAACAATTAGAATGGGATCAAAAATTGTGGTGGGTGCATATCGAAACGCTCATCTCTCTCATAAAAGGATACCAACTTACTGGTAATAAAGAGTGTTTAGCGTGGTTTGAAAAAGTGCACAATTACACTTGGGAGCATTTCAAAGACCCTAAATATCCTGAATGGTGGGGCTACCTCAACCGCCAAGGCGAGGTACTTCTCGACCTAAAAGGCGGTAAATGGAAAGGCTGTTTCCACGTACCCCGTGGCTTATATCAAGTATGGAAAACAATTGAAATGATCAATGGTTAATGAATAATGATAAAGAACATATAATATACAAAACTTTGTCAAAGTCTTTAATGCCTGCCGTGCTACGGTCTTTGACAAAGTCTGTACTATTCGTTTTATCTCTAATAATATTGACGGCTTGTACAGAAACCCAAAAAGAACAATCTATGAAAATGAATATTACAGCACTTACCACTCAAGGCTTAGAAGGCGACCTTCAAAAAGGCGTCTCTGCCGCTTATGCTGCTCTTATAGATGATAATCTATTAGTAGCTGGAGGGTGCAACTTCCCTGATAAACTCGGTTTTGAAGGTGGAAAAAAAGTGTTTTATGACGAAATTCTTCTTTTCAATAAAACACAGAACCAATGGCAAACTATAGGTAAACTCCCCGAAGCTACTGCTTATGGGGTTTCAGTAGCTATTCCCGATGGCTATCTATGGATAGGTGGACAAACAGCTACTCATTCGTTAGCTACCTGCCATAAAGTGCAATATACTAAAGAAAAAGGACTTACCTTTACTGATTTCCCTGCCTTGCCCGAACCGCTTGATAACTTCGCTGGTACGAGTATAGGTAGCAAAGTTTTTGTAGCAGGAGGTAACGCTTCTGGCAAACCTTCTAATAAAGTTTACTATATTGATACCGCCACTGATAAAGAGTGGCATCGCTTAGCTGACTTCCCAGAGACTGCCAGCGTACAACCCGTAGTAGCAGCGGTAACACACGAGAACGATACTCATTTATACTTGTTTGGAGGCTTTTTTGGTGGCGATGCTACACACGCACCTGCCCTCATTACTACCGTATGGTGCTATAGCTTGCAACAACAGCAATGGCAGAAAGTAGCTACTGAAGAAACAACTGATAAAAAGCTATTTACCCTCACAGGAGCTACAGCTTTAGCTATAGATAACCGCTATATCGCTTGTTTTGGTGGGGTGAATGCTTCTCTGTTTATAAATACTATCACCGACCTCTATCATATAGGTCGTGATACTGCCCTCACCGATGAGGCGCGCAAACAGAAAAACTACGACTATATGGCGCATTATATGACCCAACCTATAGCGTACTACAAGTTTAACCAAGAATGCTATTTGTTCGACACCCATACAAAGCAGTGGTCGGTACTCGATACACAACCTGATTTTGCTCGTGCGGGTGCTACTTTAGTAGGTACTCCCGATGAGTTTTATCTTATCCAAGGCGAACTCAAACCTGGTGTACGCAGCCCTAAAACCTATAAACTTAAAATTTTGTCTAACTAAAAGCCCTGCTAAACTCCCTTCTTAAGAGGGGATAAGGGAGAATATTATGAAAAACAACAAAATATACCCTTGGATAGTAGTTGCCCTACTGTGGGTAGTGGCACTACTGAATTATTTAGACCGACAAATGCTCTCCACGATGCAGGAGTCGATGAAAATGGATATTAAGGAGCTTACCGTAGGCGATAACTTTGGTCGCCTAATGGGCATCTTCTTACTTATTTACGGATTGATGAGCCCTGTAGCAGGTATTCTTGCCGACCGTCTCAACCGCAAGTGGATGATAGTAGGTAGCCTCTTTGTATGGTCGGCTGTAACCTATGGAATGGGCTACGCAACCACTTTTGACCAAGTGTACTGGCTACGTGCCCTGATGGGTGTGAGCGAAGCCTTATACTTAGCGACAGCCCTCTCAATGATCGCCGATTACCACAGCTCAAAAACACGTTCGTTAGCGGTGGGTATCCACATGTCGGGGCTCTATGCTGGTCAAGCCTTGGGAGGTTTCGGGGCTACCATTGCCTCTAACTATACGTGGCATACCGTTTTCCACTGGTTTGGTATTGCAGGTATTGTATATGCTGTATTCTTAGTGTTCACTTTGTTTGACATCGAAAGAAAACCCGCTGTTCCTCAACAAGCGACTACTGTATCTAAAGGAAGTATGGGTCAATCACTTACCCTTGTGTTGGGCACAGCTTCTTTTTGGATATTGCTTTTCTACTTTATGGCATCGAGCTTCCCAGGCTGGGGTACTAAAAACTGGTTGCCTACCCTCTTTTCAAACAACTTAAACGTATCGATGGCAACCGCAGGCCCCATGGCAACCATTTCTATTGCAATTTCGTCTTTCTTAGGGGTACTCATCGGGGGAACCCTCTCCGATCGCTGGGTACAGACAAACATCAAAGCGCGTATCTACACTAGTACTATTGGTTTAGGTCTCACCATTCCTGCTTTGGTATTGATGGGATTTGGTAGCTCCTACGCTGCAATGATAGGCGCAACCTTGCTCTTTGGTATTGGTTATGGAATGTTTGATACGAATAATATGCCTATTTTATGCCAAATCATTCCGCAGCAACAGCGTGCTACGGCTTATGGCATTATGAATATGGGAGGTGTATTGGCGGGTTATGCCGTTACCCGAATGCTCGGCTCTTCAAGCGATACCGGCAACTTAGGAGCTGATTTTAGCAAACTATCAGTAATCATCCTAATAGCCATCGTACTGATGCTCATATTCCTAAAACCCAAAAGAGAATTATGTGGTAAATAACGTCAGTTTGATATAACAGAACATTGATTTACA
>NZ_KB291379.1:0-4217 GCF_000318295.1 Capnocytophaga sp. oral taxon 326 str. F0382 | reverse complement strand
AATATAATCTAAGGCTTCAGACGGGTATTGGCGGAGGACTTCCAAAATAGTGGGTTTTACTTCATTGATACGTGTTCCTTTAGGGTGATTTGCTACGATTGGGCGCAATTGGGCGATGATTTCGTTGGTGGTGGGTATGAGTGCCAATCGGTGAGCGAAGTCGTCGTAATCGTTCCATATTACGCGGGCGTTGGGATGAGTGGTTTTGACGGTGTGGGAGAGCAAGCCTGAACCGCCGAATAGGTCGATGTAGGTGGCGTTGGCAGGGAAGTGTTTTAGGGCTTCTTTGAAGTGTTTGACAAATTTTCGCTTTTGCCCTTGAAAAGGTAATGGTGATGTAGTGTGATTTTTCATTTTTTAGTGTTAGTGTTCGGTTTATCTTCGGTTAGTGTTCGGTTAGTGTTTGGTGCGAGCCGCACTGGTAGTGTTTTTTTGGTGTTTTAAAAAATAGTTGTACTTTTGCAACTCTCACGCTAAATAAATGAACAAACCCGAAAACCCACAGAAGACTTATTGTCCTCCGTAGGGCTTTCGGGTTCGTATTTTAAATTTAGCGTGAGAAACTATTTAAAAGCGGAGGACATTTTTTATACTGCTTGTCCTCCTATTTTAGCAGTGCTTTAAAAGCGTTTTAAAAGCTTTTTAAATTCTTATTAAATCTTCCACCGAAACGGCTTAAACTTCCAAATGATAAATACTAACACGGCAATAAGCAAGAGCCAAAGGGTATGCCTTACGGGGCTACTTTTCACTTGTTTGCTTACTTGCTTAACTTGAGTGTATGCGTGTTTTTGTACTTCGGCTTTAGTTCTTGTGTATGAATTATTATAAAGGGTACTATCAGCCTGCTGTAGGCTCTTAGAATGGGTGCTTGTAGCTCGTTGCTTAACCTTTCCGTTGAGTACTCTTATAACTTCATTATCGCCGTCACGAATGTGGGTGTAGATAAGTTCACGTGGTTTGCCTACACTATCGGTGAGGCTTTCGAGTTCGAGTTCAAAGGACTGGTCGGACTGGTGGGACAAGTCTGTTTTGCGACCTTCATAGGCAAAAAGCTGTGAACTATCCTTGTAATGGATAAAATGCTCTTTCTGCATTTGCCTTTGAGCGTGGGTTTCTACTTTTTTGGTTCTACACCCTACTAGGGCGAGGAACGCTAATAATGCAATGATTATCTTTTTCATACCTATTTTTCTTGTTTCCTAATTTCTTTTTCAAGCCACATCGTACCCTCTTCTAACTTGGTAATAACAAGTGATAATTCTCTTGTACGTGGCAACTGTTCTACTTTTGCAAGTAGATTATCAAAATCTTTCTTTAGTTCTTTAACATTTGTCATATCTAATACTTTTAAATGTTCTTATACTCTTTTTTTGCATCGAAGCAAGGGCAGGCTTTAGCGACACTAGGGAAGTCTCTGTGTCCTAAAATCTCGGCTTCGGGGTAGAGGGCTTTAAGCTCGGTGAGGAGCTTCTTTAAGGCTTCTTTTTGGGCTTGCGTACGGGTGTCTTTGGGTTGGAGAGTATTTTTATCTATCCCTCCAATATAACAGATACCGATGCTGTCCTTATTGTGTCCTTCTACGTGGGCAGGTATCTTGTTCACGTCTCTGCCCTCTTCAACCGTGCCGTCGAGGCGGACGATGTAGTTGTAACCTATCTCATTAAAGCCGCGTTGGCGATGCCATAGGGCGATGTCTTTGGCGGTGTGGTCGCGCCCTTCGGGGGTTGCCGAGCAGTGAACCACTAAGTAACGGATGTTGCGGGTGCTTTTTTTCATTGGGTTATTAGAGTATTAAGGTGAATAATATAGTAAGGGTTATGGCTATTGCCAAAGGGTTTACTCATAGTACCCATTGGGCATTGTAGCTTTTAGGCTCTGGAGTTACACGCCTTTGAAAGGCTTCATACTGCCAACGTTGGGTATCGTCAAGCAGGGGAAAGTCTTTGTCCGTAAGCGGGCAAAAGTGAAAGTACCCAAAGCCAAAGAAACAAGCTACTGCTAACAAAGGCAATACCACGTAAAGCCAGCTATAAAGCTCGGAACAAACGATGAGCCCACCGATGAGCATTAGAGGAAAGATAATGTTAGCGGAGCGGGTAAAACTTCTTATTTTACCTGCAAATGGCACTATATAACTGAGTGCAAATAGTTTGATGATGTGTTTTCTGATTTCCATAGTGGTTTGTGCTTAGGGTTAAAAAGAAATAAAAGTTATTTCTTTAAACTTTGCCAAAGGTAGTAGCACATACATTGTTACACCTTTGGCAAAGAGAAAAGATTCCTAATGCTGTTCTTTTGCTTCAAGGGCTGCAATTCGTTGAGACAAATGCTCTAATTCATTTTGAAGTTCAGAATGAAAAACTATTTCGTCATTTCCATTAGGAGTTTCTCTATATATTTTTTTACTTCTCATAGCTATTTCATTCGACTCTAAAATAATGTTTTGGGCAGTAAGTGAGATAGAATTTGTTAGATCTATAGTATTAACCCACCCTATATTAATATAGCCCTTATTGGTGTACAGTTCAAGGACAGAGCCTTCCCCTCCCCCATAAATCTTAAGTCTTTCTTTAGCATTAATTTCACCCTCATTTGTTCCTAAATAAAGATTACTTAAAAAGACCCCACTACTTATTGCTTTTATAAGTTCTTCTTTTAGTGCAGTTTTATCCACCTTTTCTGTCAGCAAGGTTTCCAAGTTCTTGTTGCTCTTCACTTGGGTAACGATTTCTTGCAGGGTGTCGAAGGCGGTGTCGTCTACGCTTAGGGTAGTCTCTACTTGTCCTATTTTGGTTTGCAGTCCGTCAATAGCCTCTTTCAGCTGTTGCCCTGAGCCGTCATATCCGCCTTTGGGTAACAAGCCCGATACATCAGTAGGCTGCAAGCCTTCTAACTTCTGCTTGAGCTCGTTGGTGAAGTCATTAGATGATAACCCTTTGCCTTCCTCTTTGTTTACTTTTTTGTCGATGAGCTCTTGTAGCTTGGTGTTAGCTTTTAACTCGGTAACGATTTCTTGTAGGGTGTCGAGGTTTACATCATCTACCTGTAAGATGGTTTGAATAGCTTGTATTTGCCTTTTCAACTCATCGAAGAGGGCACGGTGGGCGTTGGTGTCCTCTAAATGGTTGAGCAGCTGCTTTGCCGATGCGGTGTTCTCAATGGCTCTGCTAAGTCCATCGATGTTGCTCATTGGAATTTGTTCGCTTTTGTGCCAATAGCTGTCAATCCAAGCAGCGAAATGTTCTTGTGCGGGTTTCATTAAGTTAGAAAACCACTTTTTTAATGTTTTTTTTGGTGTCATATTACTAAAAATATTAAGTTATTACTTATTAGTTAAAGCCTATATACTCAATGAATTGTACCACGCGGTAAGGAGGCATATTGTTATGAGGCTGGTCGCCACCAGTGTTGGTAACATTTGCACTATGAGTTGCGCCCGTTGAGAACTCTCTTCCATCGCCTCCATTACCAGCATCGTCTTGGGTTTCACGATAGTATAGTTGGTGATTGTGAGCTGGCATTTCGGCTATGGTGAGTTTGTGAGAACGTTCGCCTCCATATTTTAATAAACCATTCAATTGATAGTCTTGTGAGTCTTCGGGTTTCTTTACATAATCGGGGTCGAGCCCTATGGGCATTCTACCTCGTAAGTTCACGTATTCTCTCCAGCCTGCGGGTATTTCTGAGGCGGGCTTTCCCCATAAGGCGATAAGTCCAATAGGTACGGCTTGCTTTTGTTTTTCTAATTTTTCAATGCGCTCAAGGAGCTTTTTTGTCTCGGTGTTATCTGTTTTATTTTCTCCTAAATATTGGAGATTGTACACACGCTTAAAGTCTTCCCAATTGAAAGTCTTCTCAGGTACAGAGCGACCAAAAGCCGCTGTGCGAATGGTTTCTAAGGGGCGCAAAAAACCATCCTCAAAGGTTACCTCGTTGGTTTCCTCTTTGATGATGACGGTATCACCTTTAGCACCTCCTTCAAAGGGAAAAAGTTCTCCGTTGATAAAGACAGTGCCAGGGGTGATGGTGTTGCCTACCTCCTCGCAACCTGAGATAATTGCCTTATTGCCTGCAAGATGTCCGAAGTGGTTAAATAGGTTGTAGGCGTTCTGCATAAAGGCGAGAAACCCAACATCAAAGGGATAGCCTGCGTTGTGTTCTGTATGTAACTTATTCATAATCCTCTCCCCGTTCCCCTCCCCGAAAGGGAGGGA
>NZ_KB291378.1:198426-253069 GCF_000318295.1 Capnocytophaga sp. oral taxon 326 str. F0382 | reverse complement strand
GAGTGTTGTTAGGCACGGTAATCTTACCTGTATGCGGGTCGAGTGTTGGCGTAGCGGTGCCGGGGGCTTTTGGCGTTGCAGGGGTGACTACACCTATAGTTACCGTGTGGGTTGTAGTGGTAGCGGTGCCGATATGGTCGTTATCAATTACTGACTTGGTGCTAGTACCCGTAGTTAAGGTAAAGGTATCTGGTGATGCGGTAATCGTTGGAGTACCTACTACGATAGTAGCAGTAGCTGTATCACAAGCGGTAACTGCTGCAAGCGTAGTACAAATACGGTAACCTATTTGATAAGTACCCGACTTGGTACCTGCTGGTACAGTAATAGTACCATTGCTATTGAGCGTAGGTGTAGCACTGCCGGTTGCCCCTACTGCAGGGGTAGTAACCGTTAAGCTGACCGTACTTGTAGTAGCAGAGCGCGTGTTTGCCTTGTCGTTAGTGAGTACCGTTTGGGTAGTGGTGGTAGCTATAGCTCCGTGAGTTACTGTAATTGTTTCACTATTAGCCTCTACACTTACAATAGTAATTGTAGTAGTTTTAGTAGTGGTATTGCCAAAATTATCTTTAGCGGTATAGGTAACTGTTACAACAGTAGCCTCGCAAAGGTTGGCAGGTTTCACACTCTCATAGTTATGAGTAAGGGTCGCGATGGTAGCACAAGGTGCACTAACAGTAGCTGTAGCTGCTTGTTGCAACCAATTGCTGATAGCAGTGGTTACATTAGAATCCTTACAACTTACTACTAAGGTAGGTGATACAGTAAGCGCAGGTGCAGGTACCGCTTTCACCAATACCGTTACCGTTTGAGTAGCCTCGCAACCGTTGGTGCGTTTTACTACTAAGTTATAAGTAACGGTTAGCGCACTGCTAAGTGGAGCTCCCATATAAGCAAAGGTAGGGGTAGGCGTATTGATGTTATTTAAGTAGCCCAATGCATTTGCTGGACTTACCGCCTTCCACTCGTAGCCCGCATAAGCAGGTGCTTGTGTACTATATTGGAAGGTTACACTATCGGTAGCACAAGTAGTAAGGCTATTCACCAATCCGTTAATCTCGGTAGGAGCCGTTACTTTAGTAGCTACATCACCGCAGAGGCATACATTATCTTCATTTTTGAGTACCAAGAGCAAGCGACATACTTTATTTTGGTCTGCTAAATAGTCAAAACTTCTTTCAGGTGAAGTAACTCCTTTGTTCAAAGTTTCGGTAGCGGTATAGGTAGTGAGCTTAGTGTCGCCGCTATCTACCTGACCGTTGTTATTAGCATCGTAATAAAGGCTTGCCACTACAGGGCGCGCAGTAAGAGTAGCTGAAGCGGTAGCTGCATTGGTTACCTTATATTTAATAGTAAGTTTTTCTTTACCGCTTTGAGGTACAGTAGTAACTTTAATATCTTTAAATGAGAGTTCAGGGCGATCGTTTTTCACTTGTATTGTTCTTTCGAGCGAAGTACCTACCGTTAGTGCAGGACAAGTACTTGGAGGTGGTAAAAGACTACAAGTAACCCCTGTAACTGTATCAGTTGTAAAGGCTTTTAGGGTTTTAGGGGTAGTGCAATCTATAAGTGTATTGGCTTTTTGTATTATCTTAATACCAAACTCAAAGAACTGTCCGTTTGACATTCCAGCAGGAATATCTAATACCAATTCACTACCACTGGCTAAAGTGCGTTCTTCAGCTTGTTTTCTGACTGGATTAGACCAATGTGCTCCAGGCCCGTAAGGAGTTCTAGCACCATAAAAAGCAAACGAAGAGGCTAACTCATACCCTTCGGGAATAGTAAATCTTAAACGGGCGTTACTACCCATTGCAAAAGTTGGGTCGCTACTGTTTACTGTTACCCTTGTTTTATAAACTACCCCCGAATCGCATTGGGTTCCATTACCACTTACATAGGTAAGAGGATCAAGGGTAATATTATATTTATTAACATTTACGCCAGCGATACCCGCAATGATAGCACGGCTTTTATCGCCAGAAGCAGGGTTGCTACAGAGGTCATTGCCTTCAATATCAATATCAAAAGAAGAACCAGCTGAGAAATCACAATCAGGCATTACCTTAAAGGTAAGTTTAAGCTGACGATTAGCAGCTATTGTTGGCTCTGATAGTGACCCTGGCAAGCTACCTCCTGGCAAGATGGCACTAATATCAAAGGTATGTTTACTACCTGTGATAGTATGTCCTATTTTTTTACCATTTACAGGGGTAGTAGTATTATATTTAACACCACTACCAAGCGGATATTCCACTTCTATGTCGTGGAAAGTAATACCAGCTGCTTGTGTAACTACCAATTTAGCATCATAAATATCTCCTTCATCGGCACTATTGATAATATAACTATAAGGTGTTTTAGCACACATAGAAATACTACCTACTTTGTTAGGATCGTGATAACCAGGGTTAGAAGGGTCGGCTGCTATTTCTTTTTTGCTTTTAGCTATCGAAATATTATAGGTGATAGATTTATCGCTACAAGTGCTTTTATAGCCACCAATAGGGTTTCCGTTACAATTCCAACCCGCGTATACTTTTAGCGCGTAGTTAGCATTGCAGTTGGTAATCTTGTAATTTACCTTAAAATAACGAGTGGCATTTTTAGCAATCGTACCAGGTGCACCTCCTTGGTTTAAGAAGAACATCTTTTCGCCCGAAATGCTAGTTTGGGCAGTATAGGTGCGCACGTGAGCCCCTACGTTATCTATTTCGGTAAGCGAAAGTATCTCTACCCCTGTAACATCAGGAATAGACACCCAGCTATAAGGCGCATCAGATTGGGTAGAGTTTGCCAAGCTAAAACGCAGATCTTGTTCGCGCTTGTTCACTTTTACCGTTAGTGGGGTAAGAGTGGTTAGGGTTACATCAGGTTTATAGCGGTGGAATACAGCTGTTTGTCCTTCAGGCATTGCATAGGTTCTGACATCAGAGCCTCCTTGTGCTGCGTAATGATAGTAGAAATCTTCGTATTGTATTTCCGATTTCACCAGCATATTATTAGCTTTTGATTTTGTAAAGTTATCCCACACTTTTGTTTTGCAGGTAGCTTGTAAGGCTGTTTTGATGTAGCTATCGTAGAAGTTTTCTACTGATATTTCACCCGCAGGTAAGTGCCCTGGCTGTCCTTTAGCAGGGTTTATATAGGTATAGGTTTTATAGGTACCGTCATCTGACACCAAAGTAAGGACAAAAGGAATAGGTGATGATTCTGTACCATACTTTTGTCGGTATACATAGGTTGGATTAGCTACGTAATTCATTGAACTCGGTATCTTAAAGGTCAGTTTTTTTATCAAACGTGATGGACGGAACTCATCAAGGAAATAGTTACCTCCTGAATCAAAACGACGTCCTGCAAACACTTGGTTACTTGCTCCTATAGCTGCTGGGGTACAACCATCTACATAATAGGTGTTAGTATTGAGGTGGCTCCACAAGTTGGCGTAAAAGAAAGTAGCATATAGGTTTACCCCACAGTGTTTTTGGGCTATATGATAGCCTTGTGCGTTAAGGGCGGTATCGGTAGCTGGATTATCTAAGCGATAGAAGAAGTTTTCACCACCTGATTCTATGTCGTGAGAACTAGCTCTATCGGTATCGCTATTATTAGTAACCTGATAGGTAGCTACTACCGTAAAAGTACCGTTAGCAGGGATGCCTCCTGTAGGTAGTGCCGAAGTGAGATCCCAGCGGAAATTATCTCTATCGCCTACCGTTGTTTTAACGGCAGTAGTACCCGCTAAAGTAACCGAATGGGTACCCATTGTAAAGACAATTGATTTAGGTTTTAACCCTGGTCGTTTTGAAAAAGAAGCGTGATAATAAAGGTTGTTAGTCGGTACGTTTAGCTCTTTACCGGTAGAAATCACTTCTATATCGTCTAAATACAGTGCACGCTGGCGTTGTAGTTCTGACACTTGGTCGCGGGTTTGGCGTACTGCCATTGTATAGTTTTTCCAACCGTAAGAGTTATCAGCACGTTCTATCTTAGTGCTAAGCATCGTAGGGCCATCTACCGTACAAGAAGTAGTACAAACGGTATTAATCACCGTACTATTACATACATAAGGTATTTCAGAATAGGTATTGGTAGCCCCATTTTTATCTAAATACGAAACACTATAATCTATACTAGCATTGGTACCCGAACAGTTAGTTAGTAGTATATCAAAAGTGATATAACCATAAGCTGTAGTAGTTGTAGTATAAGTAAGTTCTCCTCCTGCTGGCACATTACCTAAAGAGGTGGGTGCTTCGGTAGCTGTACCGTATTTAAATCCTTTGTGAAACTTCACATTTTTAAGTTCTATTCCAGAAGGTAGTTTTATTTTGTATTTATACAAACGAGGATTTTGAAGAGAAGCACCTCCTTTAAGGCGTTGGTTATGGGTGTAGCCCGAAACATTGAAGTTGGCTATAAGATAACCTTGTTTAGATACATTTTCTACCAATTGCTTAGGAAAATAAGACCCGTCAGACACTCCATTTACAAAACGTTCAAAAGTCTGTTCGTGCAGATAGGCACCTCCATTATCTCCAGGAACGCCACAAACATTTTCACAGTACATTTCAGAACTTGGGTTGATAAGGAATTCTTTAAAACCTGAAGATAAACAAGTAATACCGTTATTCTTTACATAGTCAAAACGAAGAGTAAAGCCTGCACTCTTTTTTAATTCATCGCGATAGCCATCGCCATCTTCATCAGTAAAACCTATATTTTTGCTGCCATAAGTAGCGTGAGTAGCCAATAGTTCTGGCATATTGTCAAAACTGATAATTATTGCTTGATTAGCAACCGGTTGACTAATAGCTGTCGCAGGAATGGGAATCTCTTTTTCCACTCCTCCATCAGTATATACTAAGCGGAAGTTAGTAGGTTTATGCGAACGAAAAACACCTATATGTCGTTCAAAAAGTTTAATTCTAATCTTAGAAGCGGTAGGGTTCAACCCTGTACCTATGTTATGATATCTAACCGTATAAGTACCTAATTTATTGCCTGAAAGCCCATCGCCCCAAGTAAAATAGGTGTTGTTAGAATTATTTCTATCTAAATCAATTAACGGCTTACCTGAATCGATATTGAGGGTTTTACTGGCTACTGGACTACTCTCAAAGAGGTTATTAGAGGCTACACCCCAATAGGCGTAGTACATTATTTGTCGCCCACTGGTACAACCTGTAACGGTATAGTTTTCGCGTATCTTCACACTTTGCCCTTTAGCCAAATGTATCGCAGGTGCTTTGTACAAGGGTTTGCCTGCATTAGGGAAACCAGTAGGTACCGTACCTACCTGAGTGAGTGCAGTATAAGTACCACTTCCTATTTTATAGGCTACCGAATTGCCTGTTACTCCTGAGGGATAAGCAATAGAAAAGTACACATCACGCACTATTCCATTCCCTGTATTTTGAATTTCATATTCTTTGTTGTGTGTTCCCGCCGCATTCCCTTGTGTTCCTTCAGGTTGTTGTACTGTAAGGGTAGGACGTGGTAAATTGTAACCTTGTGTATTTTTAGCGGGCGGATTAGTAGAGACACCACCAATGGTAAGCACAGCTTCATCAAACAAACCTGTAGCAAGTTCAGAATTAGTAAGCACAGCTTTAGTAGCCTTACGCTTTAAGCTTACTACTACAGTAGCTCCACCAGCAGCATTGATAGTAAACACTGGTTTATTGGCATTAGTAGCGCCCGCTTTGAGAGCTATAGTGCCCCCCGTAGCTGCCACAGAACCAGAGATATACTCAATACCAGCTGCAAGTCTTACCTCCAACTCACCTGTAGTTTTACCTGCAGGCATATTGAAAGTAATAGTGAGTGTACCTACCGAAAAATCAGCATTATTAGCAAAATGTACAGGGCTCTGAGGAATAATCCCACTGATAACCTGCCCTGTTACTACTATTGGAAGAATTAAAAGGGTAAACATTACCCACTTAAAAAAGATTTTTGACATCATTTGTCGATCCATTGGTTTTATTAATTTCTATTTAATAGAGATATTGATATGTTATTGAAAATATTGTTGTTGGGTATAAAACATAATAAGCGGGCGCAAAAGTATAACTTTTTTGATAGAACACAAATCTTTTTGTGAATTTTTTTTCCAAATTAAATTTTTATATTCATTTTTAAATATTTAACATTTTTGCAATCTACTTTTAAAGTCTAAAAACTCCTGTTTTTTAAAGTTTTTCGCTTCTGTTATTCGTCGTAATTCTTTTAAATATTAGTGACTGAGAATAAAAATATTACATTCATAACAAGTGTTAAAAGAGAGTAAAAACTTTTAGTGTTATAATTAGACTTCTAACAACTAACTCTTTCTAAATTTTGCTATTTCAAAAAAATGTTGTACTTTGCGCCCAATAAACTGCTATCATCTATGCAAACAAAAGAAAAATATCAATTGGAAGTGACTGTAAATGCCTCTCCTCAACTGATTTACCAGTATATTGCTACTCCCGCCGGACTCGCATCGTGGTATGCCGATGATGTGCGTGCTAACGAGGATACCTATACTTTTGTGTGGAATGGCATTGAAGAAACTGCCCAACTACTACGCCAAAAATTAGATGACCACATCCGCTTTCATTGGAAAGAAGATGAAGAGGCTGCTACTTATTTTGAAATTAGAATTAGAGTGAACGATCTCACTCAAGAGGTTTCTCTCGCTATTACCGATTTCGCTCCCGCCGATGAAATTGAAGAAGCTAAACAATTATGGTTAATGCAAATAGCCGACCTCAAAGCTAAAATAGGAGCTGTTTAGATATTAGCTTTCAAGTGTTAGGTATTAGTAACAAATAACAATGAAGATCAATTATAACGGTAATATTATCGGTGAGAATGACCCTATTCTCACCATCCACAACCGCGCTTTTCGCTATGGTGACGGCGTGTACGACATTTGTAAATACAGCTACCAAAAACTCATCTTTTGGGAAGAACACTACCTCCGACTAATGGCCGGAATGCGCATTTTGCGTATGAATATCCCAATGAGCTTTGCTATGGAATTCCTCGAAGAAGAAATGCTCAACCTCATCAAAGCCAATGGTATAGAAACCAAACCTGCAAAAGTGCGATTGAGCATCTTCCGCAAAGAGGGAACTTCTAATGAAATTGACTATCTCATCGAAACCAAAGTTATTGAAAACCCTTTCTACGTACTAAATGAAGAACCCTACGAGGTAGAACTCTTCAAAGATTTCTTCGTACAACCCGACTTGCTTGCTAATGTAAATCATCTCAACCGCAACGCAAATGTATTGGGGCGCATTTTTGCCGACGAAAATGACTATCATAATTGTATCTTGCTCAACAGCAACAAGAGTATTGCAGGAATGCTCGACGGCAATTTGTTTGTAGTAAATGGCAATACCCTCAAAACCCCTGCTCTCACCGATGGCGCTCTCAATGGTATCACCCGCAAGATGCTTATCAAAACCCTTAGTAAAACCAAAGATTACGAGGTGGCAGAGACTTCTATTTCACCTTTTGAACTCCAAAAAGCTGATGAGCTTTTCTTTACCAATAGCATTGTGGGGATACAGCCTATTCGTCAATATAGAAAAAAAGCGTATCCTTGTGAGGTAGCAAAAAGTTTGATAGGAAAATTGAATACCAGTGCGAGATTTGGGGTTAGTTAAGAGGTAAGATAATGAATTTAATTGAGAGTTGTATATGAAAAACATCGTCTTAATACTCTGTAGCATTCTAACACTCAGTGTATCAGCTCAAAAATCTATTACTGTTACTGGAGAATTTAAAGAAGATTTTATTACAAAAGAACCTTCTAAGCAATTGCGAAAAACACTTTTTGTATTGGAAAAAGGAGACATATACTTTCCTGAGGGAATGCTATTTGACCGAATGTATTTCTTAAAACTTTCTGATAAAGATGCTAAAAAATTAGGCGCAAAAGTTATTTTGATTTACCCCTTTTTTGATAGAGAAATCACCTTTATATACAACACTCCCATCACTTTAGAATTGCTTCCTATCCCTAATCTGCCTGATTGCTACTACAGCAAAAAGGCTTCTTGTGCTCAAGTTTCTTCTACTTATCCTCAAAACTTACCTCTTTCAACAATGAATAAAATCAAACAAGTAGAAGTTTTTTCAGTAGAGAATTTTGAAAGAAACGACTATGATTTTCGCGATCTTCCTGAGTGGATTGAAGCTTTAGACAATGACAAGAAAGTACCTATCACTCGAACTCGAAGACTTTATCTCACCGATGACACAGAAAGAACTGAAGAAGAGCTTGATATGATTGCACTTTCAGATTTAGCTAAAATGAAAATGAAAAATGTAAAGTATTTTTTCGGAGATATTGTACCCTTAGCAGAAAACCCCACTAAAAAGGATTGGCAACAGTGGTGGAAGAAACTAATGTTGATAAAACTACCCTATGAACACCCTAAATCAGCTAAAAAATAAAAAAATACTCCTCGCTATTAGTGGCGGTATTGACAGCGTGGTACTCACGCATTTGCTACATTCTCACGGTACTGAATTATTGTTAGCCCACTGCAATTTCCAACTGCGGGGGGAGGAAAGCGACGGCGATGAGGCTTTTGTGCACGACTTTGCTAAAACGCTCGGCATCCCGCTGGAAGTAAAGCGTTTTGACACTCATCAGTATGCCATAGCACACCAACTCAACACCCAATTGGCTGCCCGCGAGTTGCGCTATGAGTGGTTTTATGAGCTTTTGGAAACACATCATTGTGATGCCCTTGCTACGGCACATCACGCCAACGATAATCTCGAAACTTTTTTGATAAACCTCTCTCGTGGCAGTGGCTTGGACGGACTGTTGGGCATCCCGCAGCAAACCGATAAAATTGTGCGTCCGCTACTGCAATGGTCACGCCAACAGATATACGATTATGCTGAAGCACATCGACTACAATGGCGTGAGGACAGCAGTAATGCGAGCAATAAATATGTACGCAATGTCATTCGGCACGAGATTATCCCACAAATGGCGGCGATACACCCTAATTATTTAGAGAATTTCAACCAAACGCAGGAATATTTACATCAATCGGCGCGATTTATTGATTTTTATATAGAAGAATGGAAAAAATCTTGCTTTAACCCCGAAGGGGGACTATCTGTTCCTATTGCCATAGATACCCAAAAACTACAATCTGCCCCCGAAATAGATTTGGTACTTCACAAACTTTTCTATCCTTATGGTTTTGGCAATGTAAAAGACCTAAAAAATCTCCTCTTCAATGCCGAAGCGGGCAAACAACTCCTTTCGGCTACTCACTCTCTCGTGAAAGATAGTAAAGGAGCGTGGCTAAAAGAACTCACTGCTGAAAGTCTTCCCCCTACACTTACTTATGAGGAACTCACTCCCCCATTCAACATCACTAAAGGCGACCCAAATATTGCCTTTATGGATGCCGATAAACTCACCGCTCCCCTCACTCTCCGACAAAAACAAGCGGGTGACTTTTTCTATCCCATAGGTTTGGGAGTAAAGAAGAAACTCAGCAAGTTTTTTATCGATGAAAAATACAGTCAGGTAGCACGTGAAAACCAATGGTTATTATGTAGTGGAGAAGATATTGTATGGGTTATAGCCAAGCGTTTGGATGAGCGCTTTAAAATTACTGAAAACACTCAAAGAATTCTGAAAGTAGTTGTTAGCTAATTTTCAAATTATGTTGTAATTTCGTAGCTTTAGAAAGAAATAATAATCATTATGAAAAAAGTAGTTCTTTTAGCGTTGTGTATGTTCACTATGGCGTCTTGCCGAAAAGATAGTGAACCCGCTGTTCCTGAACATATTATCGGGCAAATTCGCCCAGAACACCCGCGCCTATTCCTTACCAAAGAGGACATACCCGCAATCAAGAATCGAGCACAAACCTCTAACTTAGAGTATTTTAATCAGACTAAAAAGGATATGGATAAGTTTATAACAGAACCTTTTCACTTTAACAATCCTTTGGTAACAACTCCTTTTGACAACAGTGTGATAGTGAGTAAAATATCACAAGTAGCGATGCTCTACCTCATTACGGAAGACACAAAGTACTTGGATTACGTAAAGAAAACTTTACCTAAAATTGTAGATTATTATCATTTGCGCATTGAGCACAATTTGAATATCGACTGGTACGTGTTTTCACAAATCAGTGTGCTGTGTGCTTATGATTGGGTGTATAACAGCTTGACCCCTGCCGAACGCGAACAAATAGGTCGCCCGCTTTACAATATAATGACCAACATTGCTTGGCACGGCAAAGGGCTCCGACCCGTGCGCAATCGCGAGAATACAGGAGATATTGATACGGGATTTTACGGCACAGCAGGGTTACCCTACTATATAGGTATTGCTTTCCACAACGATGGTTTTGACGATGTACACTGTGAACAGATGTTTCAAAAAGGCTTGGCTTTGAATTGGGAAGTGGTGAATTACCGCCGCAAAATTGCCGATGCCAACGGTGGCCCTGGCGTGATTACGGCTTGTATGGGCTATGCTGTAGCTGCTAATCCTGTGTTTGATTTCAATTTCATCCGTTCTTATCACGCCGCTACAGGAGTAGATATAAAAGGCGAAATGAACTACGTGCTGAAGTATTTGGATTTTATCGACTGGAATCGCTTGCCTAAAAACAAAGAATTTGGACTTGCCGACAGTGCTCATTACGACGGATTGTTACCTGAAGAGGATATCAATTACCACCTCCGCGAAATAGCAACACTCTATGGTAATTCCCCTGATTTGCAACGCCTTTTGGCTGAAATAAACAAAAAACATCACTATGAACGTATGGCTTTTATGCCTTTTTTACAAGAAGTACCCAAAGGTAGCCCCAGTAGCGGACTTTCGGGCAAAGGCACCGTGTATTACAAGGGAATAGGTGAATTGATAATGCGCTCGGGAACAGGTGATAACGATACCTATGCCGTTTTAGTAACAGGTGCGCAGTCTAATTACCACAAACATTTTGACAACAATCACTTTACCATTTACCGCAATGGCTATCGCGCTTTAGATACAGGTACCCGCCCAGAACCCAGTTGGCATCTCTCGCATTACTACCCGCGTACAGTAGCCCATAACTGCATCACTATCAAGATGCCTAACGAACAATTTCCTCTCTATTGGGGCATTAAGGAAGGTGCTGCCAACGAAGCTAAAAATTTGCCCATTCCCAACGACGGCGGTCAATATAAAATGACTGGTTCAGTACTGAAAGAAATGCGCACTACCAATGACTACGTGTATGTAGCATCGGATGCTACTGAAAGTTATAACTCTCAAAAAACCAACTTAGTAATGCGTGAATTTATCTACTTCTACCCCGATCTTTTTGTAATTTTTGATAGAGTGAACGCTACCAATAAAAACTATCCTAAAAAATTCTTGTTGCACACTATCAATGAGCCTGTGATGAAAGGAAGTAACGAATTTTCGGAAACCTCACGCGAGGGCAAGATGATTTGCCGCACCCTCTACCCCACCGATGCCGTGCTTACTAAGGTAGGCGGCACTGGCAAAGACTTCTGGTCCGATGGGCGCAACTGGCCACTACCCGTGCTCACCCCTCAAGATTACGGTTACAATATGCGCGCGGCACGTATCCCTCCTGACCATCCTGAGCTGGGGCACTGGCGGGTAGAGGTAAGCCCAAAAACCGCCGCCAACGACGATTACTTTATGCACCTGCTCCAAGTGGGCGACCTCAGCCTCTCAAGCTTGCCGAACGCTCAAGTGCTGAACCGCCCCAACACCATAGAAGTACAATTCACCTACAACGGCAAACACTATACTTTAACTTTTGACAAAACAAAAACTTACGGCTGTAGCCTAACAACAACTAAAAAATAAAAACAGCTGCTAAGCGTGAGTGCTTAGCAGCTGTTTTATTTTAAATGAAAAACTCAACCTCCTTCGGAAAAGAAAATGAGTTTTATTCATAGGGCTCTACTTTACCATATTTGTAATAGCAAGGTATAAAATTCTTTTCCCTTATTATAGACAATATTTCTGGACTGATTTCGTTGCTCTTAGGGCTACCACTGCTGAGATCTTGTAGTATAATTTTAGCTCCGCTATAATTTTCTTTTTGGTGTAAGCTTTTTACAATGGCTTCCATAGTAGCTTTGTTGAGTTGGTTGTTCATTATGTTGATTTCTCTGATATTAGGTTGCTCACGCCTACTTTCGTTAAGAATTAATTGAGTAAGGGAGTTGTTACTAAGGTCTAATCTCTCTAAGGTACTCAAATGTGAGGCATCTACTGATTTTATCTTGTTATTGCTTATATTCAAATCTAAAATAACCCCATAAAAGGTAATCACAGGGCTATCTGCTACGAAACTCCTTTCTTTTTCACTATCCTTATCATACTCAATTGCTTCCCCTTTGTCTTGTTGCCCATTGTTGTTAAGGTCTATCCAATTGACAAGATCGCCTTTAAATTTAAATTTTTCCCCTTTAGAGAGTTGGGTGTAAAGGGTAAGGTAGTATTTTTCTTCGGTATCGATATTGGGGTTGGTCGCCCAACCTAAGTCGATTGTTTTGATATAGGGGTAGAGCTTGCCGTTAAAAGCGACGAATTTTTCTTTATCTATTATATGGCGGCGCTTTGCGATCCATTTTTTAGCACCGATAAGGTCTAACACTTTTTGGTTGTTCGCATCCCCTTCCGAAGGATCAAAACGGCTGAGTACGATGACCGCCCCTGGCTTTTGAGGCAAACTTTGAACAAGAGCTTCCTTTTGAGCAATAGTAAAGTTTTCGACCTCACTGATATCAACCAAGGAAAGATTTGTATTCTTACTAAGGTCTAATGCGGTAATTGTTACATACATAATATTATAGTTTTTAGTTTACCCCCGTTCCCCCGTAGCCAGCGAATACTTGTAGCTGGGTATGTGAGGGACAATCTGCAAAAGCGACTATGGGGGACTATTATAGGGGTTAGAAGTCAGTGGTCAGGGTTGTGACACATTTTTTGGTTGCAACCACTAACGACTAAGCTTCTTTTTTAATCTATCTTAAAAACATTCTACTTTATTTATTCTTCTACCTCAGAAAAACGCTGTAATTTTGCCCCGTAGAAATAAAAAGTTTTCTTTTATGAAAAAATACACTTTACTATGCCTCTTCGCAATAGGGATAACAGCTTCATTACGAGCGCAATCGCTCTCATTTGATGAAGCCCTTAGCCAAATGCGTTCAGGCAACCAAAAACTCAAAGGCATTGAAAAACAAACTGAAGCCGCCGATTATAACCGCAAGTCGTTCCGCGGGCTATACTTGCCCCAATTGAGTGTTAATGCGAGCTATATGCACCTCGCCGACCCGCTCTATCTCAACTTCAACGACTATAAAGCACCCATACAAAACGGTTTGCAAGGCTTTGCTACCCAAGTACCCGCGCCTATGCGTCCGCTATTTGCCCCGCTACTCGGCAGGGTGCAACCCCTCTTTGCCCAAGATTGGCGCTATGAGTTCCAAGAGCAGGACATCTGGAAAGTGAGTGCCGATGCTAAATGGGTGCTATTTGCTGGCGGAAAGGTGCGCGTAGGGAATCGTGTGAGTGCGCTCAACACCGAAATAGCTACTGTAGAAACCAAAAAAACTGAAAATGCCCTCATCAGTGAGTTGGCGGAACGTTATTTTCAAGTACAGTTAGCCCAAAAAGCGTTGGAAGTGAGAAAACAGTCGTTTGAAACAGCGCAACATCACTACGAGAACGCTCAAAAACTCGAAAAGAACGGAATGATTGCTTCGGTAGAGGTGTTACAGGCTAAAAAAGCCGTTACCGATGCCGAGCGTGAGGTGATGGCTGCTGAAAAGGACATACAATTAGCGCAAACGGCTCTCTATGGCGTAATGGGAACTACCGAGCAACCGCTCACTGCCCTCACCACCGAACTCTTCGAGGTAGCCCCTCTCCAATCGCTTGAGTACTACCAACAGCTAGCCAAAGAGCACTACCCTATGATTGTGCAAGCCAAGCTGAAAGCCCAAATGGCTACCCAAAGCGTAAAAGCGCAACAAGCCGCTTATCTGCCCGATGTAGCCGTGGTAGGCAAGAAATACTTGTGGAGCGAAAATCTACCTTTAACCGAACCCGATAACTGGGTAGTGGGTGTAGGGTTACAGTGGAATCTCTTCAACGGTTTGCAGGATAAGAACAAAATAGCCCAAGCCAAAGCGATGCGTGAGAGTGTGGAACTCATCACTGCACAAGCCGAAAAAGACGTACAAACCTTAGTGAAAAAACAGTACACCGAGATTGAAAAGCAACGTGAACAATACCTCAGCTTAGAAGAGAGTTTGCGTTTTGCCGAAGAGCTCGTACGTGCTCGCGACAAAGCTTTTGCCGAAGGTCTCTCCACCTCCACCGATGTAGCCGATGCCAACCTTTATTTGGCTTCTATCAAAATCAAACGCTACCAAGCTCTTTTTGAAATGGACAAAACACTCGCCCAGCTCCTCGAAACCTGTGGAATGAGTGATAAATTCAGCGAACAAGTAAGGTAGCCCCCCAACCCCCGAAGGGGGAGAAGCCGCAAGCAGAATTAATACATTACAAAAATAATAACCATAATAACCGCCTCACATACGCTGGTGCGAGCTTGTAGCTCGTGCCTCTCATAAACTCTTAACTAAATAAACAATGAAAAAGAAAAACATCACCGGTCTTATTGTAACAATCACTGTATTTGCAGTAGTTCTTATTCTTTCTATCTACTTTTTTAGTAACCGCGAACCTGTATATTTGCAAGGACAAGTAGAAGCCAAACAAATCAACGTTGCCCCAAAAGTACCTGGTAGGGTGAAAGCTATCTACAAGCAGGAAGGCGACCAAGTGCACAAAGGCGACCTCCTTTTGGAACTCGAAAGCACTGAACTCGATGCCAAACTCTCTCAAGCCGAAGCAGCACGTTTAGCTGCACAAGCTCAATCCGACAAAGCTCAACGCGGTGCTCGCAGCGAACAAATTCAAGGGGCATATAATGTATGGCAACAAGCCCAAGCGGCTGCCCAGCTCGCTGAAAAAACTTACCAACGTGTGAGCAACCTCTATAACGAAAAAGTATTACCTGCCCAAAAGAAAGATGAGGCTTATACCCAAATGGTTGCCCTACAAAAACAAGCGGAAGCAGCCAAATCACAATACGAAATGGCGAAAAACGGAGCTCGTGTAGAGGATAAAACTGCTGCCCAAGCCCTTGTAGCTCAAGCGCAAGGGGTGATTACTGAGGTAAATGCTTATAAAGACGGTGCTAAAGTGTTCGCTCCTGCCGATGCCGAGATACAAACCATTATCCCCAACGAGGGCGAAATCGTGAATGCGGGTTACCCTGTGATGAACCTCATCGATACTCAGGACGAGTGGGTGGTGTTCAACATACGCGAAGATAAAATGGCAGATTTCAAGATAGGCACTAAATTCAAAGGTATCGTACCCGCTTTGGGCAATCAGGAGATAGAGATGGAAGTAAAACACATCGCGGTACAAGCCGATTTCGCCACTTGGACAGCCACCAAAAGCAAAGGCGACTTCGACAAGAAAACTTTTGCTATCAAAGCCTACCCTACCCAAAAAGTAAAGGATTTAAGACCGGGTATGTCGGTATTAGTTGAAGATAACAGGTAACAAGTAATAGATAATTAGCAGATTATCACTATGAAAATAGACCACATCGCTTTATATGTAAAAGATTTGGAAGTATCTAAAGCCTTTTATGAGACTTTCTTCGGCGCAAAATCAAACGAGTTGTACCATAATCCTAAAACAGGATTACGCACCTACTTTCTAAGTTTTGATAGTGGCGCTCG
The DNA here is from genome assembly GCF_000318295.1 of Capnocytophaga sp. oral taxon 326 str. F0382. NCBI lineage: Bacteria > Pseudomonadati > Bacteroidota > Flavobacteriia > Flavobacteriales > Flavobacteriaceae > Capnocytophaga > Capnocytophaga sp. oral taxon 326. Next base: position 237,226 of record NZ_KB291378.1, on the reverse strand, counting down.
TTTGGAAATAATGTGGAGACCCAACCTCAGTGAACCTTTGGACAAGGTGACGAGTGAAGGACTTATACACTTTGCTTTTAGTGTAGGGAGTAAAGAAGCGGTTGATGTGCTTACTCAGAAAATCGTAAATGAAGGTTACGAGTGTTTTAGTGCTCCTCGTACCACAGGTGATGGGTATTACGAAAGCGTGATACTTGACCCCGATGGCAATATGGTAGAGATAACCATCTGATTAGATAATATTAAAAAGCAAGTAAGTTTGTTTGATAAAATGAGAATAACTGAAGGATTATCAACTAAAGATAAGCAAGCTATTATACATTGGACAAATAGCAAAGGCGCTGATTTCTTGCAACAATGGGCAGGAGATGCTTTGCCCTATCCTCTTACAATGGAAGCGCTCAATGCTTTGTCTCATTGTTTTCGTATTGAGGTAGAGGGTAGTTTTATAGGGATGATTCAGCAAATAAGAGTAGAAGGGAGCAACATACATATTGGTAGATTTCTTATCAATCCTTCGCTTACAGGAAAAGGATTAGGCACCTCAGCAATGCAGTTATTTATCGCAATGCTTTTTGAGGATAAAAGAGTTCATTCTATTAGCCTAAATGTATTTGATGACAACCCCATAGCTAAAGCTCTTTATACAAAACTTGGTTTTAAAGTGGTAGCAACTGTAGAGGGAGAAAGGAAGAAATACAAGATGATGAAAAGTAATTCGGCAATTAACTAATTAGCTTATTGCTAAATTAGCTAATTATCACTATCTTTGCCCTATAAAAACCTCATTTTACAATGATTGAATCCAAAAACATAGAATACAAGCGACAAGTTACCCCCACGTATTTTGCAGAGTTATCCTAAAGAATCTTTTAAGTTTATGGAAAACACCTTGCGAGTAATCTTTCCTATAGATGAAGATTTACAAGCACTTATGGAAGAAGAAGCGCAAGATACCATACAAGTACCCCCCAAGTTCCCCCCAAGTACCATGCAAGTACCATGCAAGTACCATGCAAGTTACCATGCAAGTCAAAGATTTATTAAATATATTGGAAGAAGTATCTTATAGAGAAGAAATTCAAGAAAAATTAGGCTTGAAAAATAGAGATTATTTCAGAAAAAACTATCTCAATCCTGCCATAGAACAAGGTTTTGTAGCGCTTACCATTCCTGATAAACCCACAAGTAGCAAGCAACAATACTACCTTACTGATAAAGGCAAGGAATTTTTAAAAACATTAAAATAACCCTTAAAAAATGAACTTCAAACGCTAAGAAACACCCATTTGCTAATTATCTCTATGACCTACGACGAATTTTACAACTGTATAGAACAGCTTCCTAAAGAAGTAACCAACAGAGATTTAGAAGCCTATCTCTTGGCATTATATAGGGTAGTGACTCCACACGAAAACACACCCTTCTCCCCTACTCTTTGCCTTGAACTGCTTAAGGAGGCATTTAGTGCAAAGACTGCCACTTATGAGGAGCAGTGGACAAGTATTCGCTCAATGCCCGAAGAAACTGAACATCTTTCCGCCTTTGCTTATACCCAAGCAGTTATTCTCTTTCAGATAGCTGAACTCCACCGTATGAAAGACAAAGAACTTCATAACGAAATGCGTTCCTTTGGCATCACCTCCGAAATGGGCTATGATTGGTACAATTTCAACCCTTTAGACCTCTTGGAGTGTGGCGCACGAGGCTTGTGTGATTATATAGGTGAAGATGAAGCTATCGCTAATGACTGGCGTTTTTTAGGGCATCTGTTAGACTTGGGAAGGTATTATGAATAATGAGCCAATTAACAAACTAATACTATGAAAAAAGAAGAAGCTAACAAAGACGAACAATTTTATACAGAAATCCGTCAGATTATTGAAACGGCGCGTAATAATGCGATACGAAGTGTTGATTTCAGCAGGGTGCAAATGTATTGGCTCTTAGGTAAGCGTATATTTGAAGAAGAGCAACAGGGCAAAGACCGCGCCGACTATGGGGCTTACCTTATCCGCAACTTAGCCGAAGAGCTAACTCCTTTATATGGTAGTGGTTTCTCGGTAAGACAGTTAGAGCAAAGTCGCCGATTTTATCGGATGTATCCAATTGCGAACGCACTGCGTTCGCAATTGAACTGGACACAGTACAGACTGCTCATTCAGAAAAAGTAGATTTTCAAATTGTCTCGACAGTGTCGAGACAATTGAGTTGGTCTCTGAACTCCCCTCACGAGCCCTTTTGCACCAGCAATTACAGAAAATAGTAACAGAGCATAAAGTTTATTTGTAGCATAAAAAAACATCCAATATGAACCTTTTACAAGAAATAGAACAGACTTATAACTTTCAGTACCCCAAGCTATATCACCAGCTTTATGAGGATGGTATGCTCAATTGGGGACAATTTGGTCCTCGTTGGCGTGAACTTGAGTACCCTAAAATCAAAGATAATCCACCATTACTTTTAGAAGGGCGTATGGATTTTGAAATTTTAGAACTCTCTGAAATATCAGAAGAAATAGAATTCTTACACGGTGCCGAAAGTTTTTATAAAATTAAACCTGAGTACCTCTTCATCCCTTTTGGAAAGAATGGAGCAGGCGACTATTATTGTTTATTTTACAATAAAGAAAATCCTCTCCCTGAACCTTGGGTGGTAGTATTTGCTCACGATTGGATTAATGTAGATGTCTTAGCCGATAACTTTCAAAACTTTATCTTCTATGGATTGTTAGAATGCGTATTATATATAGATGAACTCCTTGCTGATGACGATTCTTTTTATACCGAAATAGCCAATATGTTCCGTACGCACCGTCCTTATTTAAGTGAGGAGCAAGCAAAAATAGTAGAAGATATTTATAAAAGAAAAACTTTTGCCTCTACCTACACCTATACATTTAATGATAGGGAATACACCGAAAAATATATAGGATTACTTTCGCGAGAAGAGTTTGATACTTTGTGTAACAAGTTTATTCCCATTCCGAAAGAAGAAAAACAATTTGAATATAGCAATGACTAAAAAGAAAGCTAATATAATAGAAGAAAGCATCATTTTTGAACAAAGAAGAATTGATAGCTATAAAAGAGCGTTTCCCCAAAAAACCTTTTGCCCTCCATCATTGGTTAGAAGGAGCTAACTTTTATGGGGATGCTACAGATAGTATTGCTATATTAGACAAAGGTAGTCAATTAATATATGCTTCTTCTTCTAAAAGTTCTTTTGAGGTGATAGATAGCTTCTTAAAAGATATAGGGGAAGATATGTGAGAAATTAACATCAAACCTCAGCAATATGACCCCATTACAACATATAGAACAGACTTATAACTTTCAGTACCCAAAACTATATCACCGGCTTTATGAGGATAGAATGCTGGATATGGGCGCAAAATATCCATATCATTCTTATTGTCCTATGGAATACAAAAATGGTGATAGATTGCCTAATAAGGAGTGGTTAGAACAAGAATATCCTAAACTGAAAGAGAACCCGCCTTTGTTTCTGTATGTAGATTGGTTTCAGGTGCTCACCCCCTCGCAACTCGCAAAAGAGTTTGAGTTTTTAAACCAACATTTAACACAATATCCTCAGAACCAAAAGGTCTTCTTCGTTCCCTTTGCAAGGGCTGTAGTAGATGATTATATGGTTTATTGTTTTTGTTATAATAAAGAAAAACCAACACAAGAACCAAGTATAGTATTTATCAGAGAAGATGGAGAGGTGGATATCCTTTCAGCCAATTTGCAGAACTTTATTTTTTACCAATTAATAAAATGGCTGGTAGCACATTTTCACGACATCAGTTTTATCTGTTATGGTGATTTTTATGAAAATCTGCGTCAGACACTTCGCACCCATCGCCCTTATTTAACAGAAGAACAAGCGAAGGTGTTAGAGGAAATTTACAAAAGAGAGATTAAAGAATATACTAAAAAACTTACATCTGGAGGCTGTTATACATTTCTTACCTTGCTACACGAAGGAGAGGAAGAAACATTACTAAATAAGTATAACCCACTGCCTAAAGAAACCATTTTATTGAAAACCCTTTAGTTTTTGAGTAATATATGACAAACTACCATACCTTAAATACTTTTAACAACCCTTTTCGCCATTATAGGGTGGTAGATATTGTCCCTTTTCAGGAGAAAATAGCTGTATTGCAATTTGCCTCAGCTGATGTTTCTAAAAAGATGGTGAAAAACGGAGTGTATGTAGATCGTTATATTCTTGTAGATATCTTTTCAGAAGATTTTACATCACAAAAACGACTTTCTTTCTTTTTTGAGGAAGAAGAAACTTGCTATAATAGTGATGTATACTATTATTGGGAAGACAAACGACTTTTTATGCTCATTGAATACTATAAACTCGGCAACATTTTTGTAACCAATAAAGTATTTGAAATTACTGAAAATGAAGTGATAGAACAATCTTTCTGCGTTATCCCTCAAAAGCGAATTCTCAATGATGCTAAAGTCTATTCTTTTGGAGATAAAGAAGTTTTTATGCAATCTCCCTTTATGATGACCTGCCGAGATAAACAGAACCAAAAAACACTTTGGAAATACAAACTCTCTGCTTATCTTTATACTGAAGTAGAGAATTATAACGATATCTTATATTTTGGTACGGCAGGCAAAGGAGGCTATTTTTATGGAATTTCGTTGAATAACGGACAGATGGTATTTAGTTATAATACGGGACAAACAGTACGCTTTGTACGGAGTGGTGAACATATTATCATAAGTGATAAAAAACAAAAACCTATACTTATCAATGCCTTAACTGGAGAGATAATTCATTCATTAGATATTGGCAAATACACTATTGATTATGAGCAACAAATGCTTTGGTACAAAAATCGTTTTTATGGCATTGTTCGCAATAAGAAAAAAGACCTATCGGTGGTGTGTATCAATATATAAAAAAGTAAATCAACAACAAAAAAATACTGATATTAAAAATTTGGCACACGTGTGTGCTGAATTGATAATGAGGAATGAGCCCCCTCTTACCTCTTATCTCTTATCTCTTACCTAAACAAAATGAACTTAGAAGAACTTAGAGAATATTGCCTTTCCTTGCCCCACGTTACTGAGGATATGCCTTTTGGCGAGGATATTTTAGTATTTCGGATTTGTAATCGTATTTTTGTGCTTACAAGTTTAGAATCAGTACCTTTGCGGGTGAGTCTCAAGTGCGACCCCGAGCGTGCGATAGAACTCCGCGAGCAATACCCCGATAAGATTATAGCGGGCTACCACCTCAACAAAAAACATTGGAATACTGTGCTTTTAGAAGGCTTACCCCCTGCCCTTATCAAGGAGATGATACAGCACTCTTACGACCAAGTACTTGCCAAAGTACCAAAGAAGGAAAGAGAAGCGTTAGGGGTGTAAACTCCGTAATCTTTCTTAGGATTGGGAATATCCGTGATAATTTAGTAAAACAACAAAAATTAATTAAAAATGAAAAAGAAAAAACTTTGGATACTTTTTATCATTACTACTTCAGTATATGCCTATTTGATGTTGGTAACCGTACCAGCTCTTAAAGCAATGGCTGGAGGAATGGATATTTTAGATGTGCCTCCGTTTTATGATGCCTCTTACATTCAAGAGCTACTTAGGCGTTTAGGTGAAGAAGGTCGCCATTTCTATTTATACCGACAAATTCCTGTGGATATGATATATCCCGGTCTGTTTGCTATTACCTACTATCAACTGATACGTTTCTTTTTAGAAAAACTCAACCAAAAAAAGCTCCTTTTCTTATCATATTTCCCAATAATAGGAGGTATTTTTGATTATTTCGAAAATCTTAGTACCATTACAATGCTCACACACTATCCTGAAAACTTATGGATAGAGACCTTAGCGCCCTATTTTTCTCTTATGAAATGTATCTTTGTGGTATTTTCTTGGGTATTATTTTTTGTATTAGGAATTACAACATTCATAAAAACAAGAAAACAATAAAACAACTACAATGAAAGAAACCCCAACTTTTACTTTTGGAGCACAAAACCTCCCTGATAAAGAATACCACCAATGGCTGATAGAAATCAAACAGCGATTTCAACAATCGCAAATCAAAACAGCCATAAAGGTGAATACTGCCCTTTTAGAGTTCTATTGGAGCTTGGGTAGTGATATAGTAAAAATGCAAACCGAAAAGGCTTGGGGTAGTGGCTTTATCAACCAACTGAGTTTGGATTTGAGAGAAGCCTTCCCTGAAGCTACTGGTTTTTCATTAAGTAATATTAAATACATAAGACAATGGTATTTATTTTATTATCAAGAGCTTACAAAAAGCCACCAAGTTGGTGGCTTTTTAGAGATGCCTAAAGATTTTGGTTTAATCCCTTGGAGGCATCACATTGAAATTATATCAAAATGCAAATCTATCTCTGAGGCTCTATTCTACATCAAGCAGACGATCAGTCATAATTGGAGCAGGGTACAATTAGTGCATACCATAGAGAGTAAACTCTTTGAACGACAAGGAAAAGCTATTAGCAATTTCGACACTCAATTGCCTATCCCTCAAGCTAATTTAGCTACTGAACTCCTCAAAGACCCTTATAATTTCGATTTTCTCTCTCTTGCCAAAGACTATTCCGAACGAGAGCTTGAAGAGGCTTTGATGCAGAACATTACTCGCTTTTTGTTGGAATTAGGACAAGGTTTCGCCTTCGTTGGGCGACAAATGGAATTGCGTATGCCCGAAGGACAGAGTTTTTTCCCCGACCTTATTTTTTACCATATCCCAATGAAATGCTATGTAGTAGTAGAACTTAAAGTCACGCTTTTCATCCCTGAATACATTGGAAAATTAAATTTTTATGTAACTGCCGTTGATAAACTCTTGCGCGGAGAAGGTGACAATCCTACCATTGGACTACTCATCTGTAAAGATAAAGACGAATTATTAGTAGAATGGTCACTCACCGATGTGAACAAACCTTTAGGCATCGCCTCTTATCAGATCAAAGAAATCATCGATAACACTATCGCTGAATTTGAAAAAAACAAACTTAAAAACTTTTACGAATAGAATGACACGAAGTAAATTAACTTTTATTGTTTATGGCGATATGTTTGATATAGATGAGTTTTCTAAAATCATAAATATATCCCCTACCGAATTTGCTTACAAAGGTGATAAACTAAAATTTAGGATAAGTACAGAAACATTTTGGCAACATTCATTTAAAGATATTATATCTCTTTATGTAGAAGATAGTTTAAAGCCTCTTGAAAAAATTATAACCACAAGAATTGAGGAAATATCTTCATTTATGCAGAAAAACAATTTAAAATCTATAATGCGTTTTAAAGTTGAAACAAATAAAGAACCTGCTCCAGCAATAGTTTTTGAAAACAATATTATCAATTTGCTAAGCAAACTAAACAGTTCTATTGATTTAGATTTGTATATCTATGATTGATATAAGTCACCAATTACAGAAAATGAAAGAAAGTATAAAACTGCTACAAACTTAAAACCTTATAAACATAGAACAATTAACAAAATGTTTAAAATTTAAAAATATAATTTTGCTCTTGTGAATTACAATATACTTGCCCCTCTATTAATAGCTGTTTTGGCTTGGGCGTTTATACTCATTTGGTTTTCCAAGAAAACCAGACAAGAAAGGAAGAAAAGGCAACAACTTTTAGCCCAGATAAAAGAACAACTCCCTATTCCCACATTCAAAGAGTTGTTACAAGCTTTAGAAGCCTTGAACTATAATCCTGCTCAGTGCTATTTTAAAACAAATACTTTTGAGCAAGGAAATGTAGCTGTGGATAACGCTTGTCTTCTGCAACGAGAAAACCAATGGGTGGTATGCCTTGCCGATACTCGTTTCTTCTGTGATGAACAGTCTTTTGATAGCGAACAAGAAGCCTGCGAAAACTTTGTATATAAATATTTTTTCCTTAGTAAAGAAGAAATTAATTGGTTAAAGCAATGAACACATCTAATTATACCACCAAGTTTGGCACCCTCACTTTCTCACAAAAAGTGGGAGACGAGTATTTTTGGGAGGCTTCATATCAGTGGAAAAGTGATTTCTACAAAAAAACTTTACAGCTGCCTTTTTCTGTGTTTAGCAAAAGTGAAACCCTTACCCCTGATACTATTGCTTTTATTGAACAAATCCTTGACAGCGCAGATAAGTTGGTTGCCAAAGCACTTTCTTATTTTCAAGAACAACTGCTGATAGACTCAGAAGACTTTCATCTTTCGGAAGAAGAAAAACGATTGCTAAGTGTTCCCTTGCAGGAAGTTCCTTTTGAACGCCCGCAGTTCCTGTTCTATGACAACAAAGAATGGATATTGCATTTTGCCGAAGGTGGTTTCAGCTTTTGCGAGCCTTATGGAGTTTCTTTTCATTTTAAAAACAAAGAACCTATCCTAATAGAAAACTTAGAAGATGCTGAAGAAATATAATCAACTTACAATTAAAAACTTTCAAAGAGGCTGTCTGAAAAGTCTCAAAATTGCTTTTGCATCATAAACTTTGTCAAAGTCCCAAAACTTTGATAAATTTTATAAATCTGATAATCAATTACTTTTAGTCACATTGTAAGGGCGTTTTGCAAACGCCCCCACAAAATGAAACTTTTAGGACAACTTTTTTAGAAACACATATAACATCATATGAAAAAAATCATATTCATCATTTTAGACAAGTTTGCCAATTGGGAACTGGCTTATCTTTCTGCTGCCCTTGGCGAAAAACAATTAGGAACAGTACAATACTCTGTTTTGTATGCTTCAACCGATAAAGAGGTGAAAACCTCCATCGGCAATCTCAAAGCCTTACCCGACCTTAGTATCTGGGAAATTCCCGAAGATATTTCGGATCTTGTATTTATTGGGGCTGAAGGTTCGTGGCATAATCTTTCTAAGGAACAAACCTCTCAGCTGGTAACCCTTGCTGAGAAGGTAAAAGCCAATGGCAAAGTATTAGGAGCTATTTGTGATAGTGCACGCTTTTGTGCTGTGAATGGTTTGCTGAATGATGTAAAGCATACCACTAATACTTTTGATGAGATAAAAGATGCCGCACTTTATACCAATGGCGAAAATTTTGTACTTACCGCCAATGAAGCCGTAACTGATCACAAGATAGTAACCGCCAAGGGGGATAGTGCATTGCATTTTGCGGTAAGTGTACTGCGTGCTTTAGGCGATATCCCCGAAGAGAATATACAATTTTTCTATACCCTACACACCAAAGGCTTTCTCAAAGCTATTCAAATGAACTAATTTGCTAATTATACTATGAAATATTTTAAAACCGAATGCAAAAACCTTTTCCTATCACCCAAACGACTGTTTTACGTTTTGGTGTTTCCCTTGGTTATCTTTGGGTTCTTTGCGGCTATTTTCTACAAAGGAGTACCCCGCGACCTGCCTATGGCGTATATCAATTACGACCAAAGTCAGCTGTCCGAAAACCTTTTGCGTATGCTCGATGCTACGCCCAATATTGACCTGAAAATCAAACTCACCGATGAACAAGAAGCCCAACGACTTATCCAGCAACAGCAGATAATGGGCTTTATCGTTATCCCTGCCGATTTTCAGCAGAAACTTTTCAAAGGCGAAAACCAATCAGTGATTTGCTATACCAATAGTCAGTTTATGCTCGGGGCAAGTCTTATCCAAAAGGATTTTCAAACTACTGTAGGAATGTTCTCTGCCGGACTGGTGATGAAAAAGAAAATGCAAAAAGGGCAACAAACCGAGAAGGTACGTGCCGAAGCTCAAACCGTAAAGGTAGACGACCACGGATTGTTTAACCCTTATGCTAACTATGCCTATTACCTGCTCACAGCACTTTTACCTATGATGCTCCAAATGATTGTGATGATGGTAACTGTGTATGTATTAGGAGTAGAATTCCGTTACCGCCAAGGGAAACAGTGGCTCAAAAAGGCAGGCGGCAGTCCGCTAAAAGCCTTGATAGGCAAACTCTTGCCTTATACTTTAGTGCTCCTCTTTGTCGCGTGGTGGATGAACTATCTCCTTTTTGGGCTTATAGGCGCACCCCTCCACATCCCGATGTTCAACGTAGTGCTTATCACCTTTGCTTTAGTCATCATTTATCAAATTATCGCGATTACACTCGTCTCTCTCCTGCCTAATTTTAGGTCAGCACTCACCATAGGCAGTGGTTTTACAGCGATTGCCTTCTCATTTGCCGCTTATACTTTTCCGATGGAAGGATTGCCAAAGAGTATGCAGTATTTAGCGCAAATCTTCCCCTATGCTCATTTTATGAAATACTACGTAAATCGTGCGATCAAAGGGATACCTGTAGAGATGACGTGGCAACCCCTTTTAGCCTTATTGCTCTTCGGCTTATTGCTGATAGTTGCCTACCCTATGTTTGTAAAGAAAATAAAATCAGGAGGATATGAAACAATTTAGAAGTTATATATATCAAAGTTCAGCCGACTTCACCCGTGCAATGCTTTGGGAAGCCAAATACATATTCCGCGACAAAGCGGTGTTCTTTTCGTTTGTTATCGTAGCGGTGGTAGTCTCTTTCTTGTACACCTACCTCTATTCCGAAGAAACGCTACAAAAGCTCCCTATTGGAGTAGTTGATGAAGATAATACAGCGCAAAGTCGCCAGCTATTGCGTATGATAGATGCCAATAGTGGCGTGGCTATCTACAGCAGCTATCTCAACCTCAGCGAAGCAGAAAAGGCTTTTCAGCGCGAGCAAATACGCGGTATCGTAACCATTCCTAACGGTTTTGCACGCGACTTACAACGCGGGGAACAACCCGCCATATCAGTCTACGCCGATGCCTCGTATATGCTCTATTACAAGCAAATACTCACTGCAGCGAAACTCTCGGCTGCCTACCTCAATGCGGGCGTGGAAATGAAACGCTCTTCAGCTCAAGGCAAGCTCCCTACCCAAGCACGTGAGGAAGCAATGCCTGTGAGTGCTAAAGTAGTGAGTTTGTACAACCCTTCATCGGGTTATGCTACTTTCCTAATCCCCATAGTGTTGGTAATTATTTTCCAAACCACCATTCTCACAGCAGTAGGCATTTTAGGAGGTACAATGCGCGAAGGTAACAAGCTACGCAAAATATACCCTAATTCGCATAACTTCTGGGGCGCACTACCTATTGTAATGGGTAAAGCTACTACCTATTTAGGATTTTCAACCGTAATTTTGCTCATTATCTTAGGAATTATAATGCCATTGTTTGGCATTCCAGTACGCAGTTCAATGGTCAGCACCTTGGTATTTATGATACCTTTTATCCTTTCGATAGTGTTTATGGGGCTTTGTCTGCTCAACTTTGTACGCCGCCGTGAAGATGCGATTATGCTCATTATGTACACCTCGTTGCCATCGGTAATGCTCACCGGCTTTTCGTGGCCCTCAGTAGCAATGCCACAATGGCTAAATATCTTTTCGTATATCGTGCCTACCACCTTAGGGGCAAAAGGATTTATTTCCATCACCCAAATGGGGGCTCACCTCACTACCATTATGCCTTATTGGTTGGGAATGTGGGGACTCTGTTTAGTGTATTTAGTATTAGCAACTTTCACCCTAAAGAAGGTTTTGAATAAGTAAGAGATAAAAGAAAAAGCTGCCTGAGCACAATGTTCAGACAGCTTTTTTAGTATCTCCTATAATTTGTCATTCCAAAAGAAAAAAGCTACTACCGATATAAAGATAATACAAAGTATATTCAGTACAAAACCAGCTTTCACCATATCCTTCTGACGCACTTTACCGGTACCATAAGCAATGGCATTAGGCGGAGTCGCAACGGGCAACATAAAGGCACAAGATGCTCCTAAACCTATGATGAGTGAAAGTCCTAACGGATTGAGCCCCATATTTTCGGCTACCGAAATGAAGATAGGCACCAAGAGAGCAGCACTGGCGGTATTGCTGGTGAACTCGGTGAGGAAGATGATAAAAGTAGCCACCACAACTCCAATGACAAAGTAACTACTATCAGAAATGAGGAATTGCACCGAATCTACGAGTGCTTTGCTCGCTCCCGATTGAGTGAGGATTACACTTAATGAAAGTCCACCACCGAAGAGCATTAGCACCCCCCAATCGGTGTTTTCTTGTATTTGTTTCCATTCGGCAACGCCAAACAAACACACAAACACGGCAGCAATCATTGCTACCACAGCATCAAAATCTTTTATTTTTTCGATATGTAAGAAAGAAGTAATCACCTCATTGATTACATCGCCAAATATCCAGCAAAGGGCTGTAATTAAAAAGATGAGAATAGTGAGATACTGTTTAGTATTCAGTTTTTCAGTCATTGCTTCACTCTCTATCTTGATATTCAGCTTAGGGCGAAATACCACATACATTGCTCCAATCATCAGAGGGAACAAACCTAAAACTGTAGGCATACCATAGCGCAACCATTGGGCAAAAGTGATGTCCAATTGAGAAGCGACAATCGCATTAGGTGGGCTACCTACCAAAGTACCCATACCACCTATACTCGCGCTGTAAGCAATCCCCAATATCACAAAGGCATAGGTACCTTTATTAGTTTCATAGTCAATGTTTTTGAGCATTCCCATAGCCAAAGGGATAATCATCGCGGCTGTAGCTGTATTGCTAATCCCCATAGAGAGAACAGCGGTAACCAATAACAAAAGGAATACTGCTACCATAAAATTCCCTTTCGCCAAAGAAATCACCTTATGAGCGATATATTGGTCGAGTTTTTGAACACTTAAGGCTGTAGCAATGGCAAAACCACCAAAAAACAAGAAGATTGTAGGGTTTGCAAAAGCCTGTAGCGCACTTTTAGTATTCTCTAATCCTAAAAGTATTGCCAATACAGGCACTAAAAGTGCCGTGACAGTAATATGTAAGGCTTCAGTAAGCCATAAAATTGCTACAAAGGCAAGTAAAGCCAAACCTTTTTTAGTAGGTTCTTCATAAGGAAGAAACCAATAGAGCAAGAGCCCTATCGCTAATGCGATGGCTATAATAACAGAACGTTTGATGTATTTGGTTAGCATATCAATTAGGTTGTTTTAGTTATTTACAGTGGTATTAGGATTTTAGTTTTACTGCGTATTCCTCTTCCGAGACAATTACAATTCCTTTTTGTAACAAAAGATTGTTTGGCAAACTTATCTGTTCACCTTCGGCAGTTTTCAATAGCGTATAAAACGATTTGATATCTATGATTTTAGCTTCAATAGGAAAATCTTTATCTAAAATCTTGATAGTATCGCCTATTCTAAACGGAGAAGAGAAAAACACAATAATGCCTGCTGTAATATTGCTGAGTATAGACCACTGAGCAAAAAAAGCTACTCCTATTACAGTAAGGACTGAAGTAACAAACAAGAAGAGTTGTTCAGTTTTTATTCCCCAAATAGAGACAATAGTAAGAATAGCCAACGCATAGATAAAATAATCTATATATTTTTTAACCAAACTCGTACGACTCACCCCTAAGCCCGCTCTTTTGCCAAACTTTTCGATGATAGAGTTCACCAAATAGCGCAAGGCAGTGAAAACCACCAATGCAATGGCAGTAGCAATGATTTGGTATATGTAACTTTGTATATAGGTCATACGCTATTTTGCTATATTCACAGCACGAGTTTCACGGATTACCGTTACTTTCACTTGACCTGGGTAGGTCATATCAGTTTGGATTTTTTGTGATAAGTTGAATGATAGTTCTGCGGCTTTATCATCGGTTACTTTTTCGCTTTCTACGATTACGCGCAACTCACGACCCGCTTGAATAGCATAAGCTTTCTTCACACCTTGGAAAGTGAAGGCTGCATCTTCGAGGTCTTTGAGACGTTGAATGTACGAATCGAGTACTTGGCGACGTGCTCCAGGACGTGCTCCACTAATCGCATCGCATACTTGTACGATAGGTGAAAGCAATGAAGTCATTTCTATTTCGTCGTGGTGAGCCCCAATAGCGTTGCACACTTCGGGTTTTTCACCATATTTCTCTGCCCATTCCATACCGAGGAGTGCGTGAGGGGTTTCGGTTTCCACTTGTGGCACTTTACCTATGTCGTGCAGAAGTCCGGCACGTTTAGCGAGTTTAGGGTTCAAGCCTAATTCGGCTGCCATTACCCCGCAAAGTTTGGCTACCTCGCGTGAGTGTTGTAAGAGGTTTTGACCATAAGAAGAACGGTATTTCATACGACCTACACATTTCACTAATTCAGGGTGTAATCCGTGGATACCGAGGTCGATTACAGTGCGTTTTCCTATTTCAACGATTTCTTCTTCTATTTGTTTGGTAGTTTTTTCAACTACTTCTTCAATACGTGCAGGGTGGATACGACCATCGGTTACGAGTTTGTGCAATGAGAGGCGTGCAATTTCGCGGCGTACTGAATCGAAGCAAGAGAGGATAATTGCTTCGGGGGTATCATCTACAATAATTTCGACCCCAGTAGCGGCTTCGAGGGCGCGGATGTTACGACCTTCACGACCGATGATACGACCTTTCACTTCATCGGATTCGAGGTTGAATACTGATACACAGTTGTCTACTGCTTCCTCAGTGCCTATACGCTGTATGGTATTAATGATGATTTTTCGAGCTTCTTGATGAGCGGTGAGTTTAGCTTCCTCAATAGTATTTTGGATATATGCCATTGCATCGGCTTGAGCCTCACTGCGAAGAGAATCGGTGAGTTGTTTTTTAGCTTCTTCGGCGGAGAGTCCGGAAATAACTTCGAGTTGTTGCACTTGGCTTTTGTGTAAACGTTCGATTTCTTCTTGTTTTTTGTCGAGAGTTTGGAGGCGGAAATCAACTTCTTCAGTTTTCTTTTCCAACTCGTCTTTCAGGCGTTTGTTTTGAGCTAACTCATTGGATACTTGTGATTCTTTATCACGGATACGTTTTTCAGCCTCTGCCATTTTTTTATCTTTGGCAGCGATTGTTTTTTCGTGTTCGGCTTTTAGTTCGAGGAACTTTTCTTTAGCTTGGATGATTTTGTCTTTTTTAATGTTTTCGCCTTCAACTTTAGCACTTTTTAGAAGAACGTCGGCTTCATTCTGAGCGTTGAGAATAATTTTAGAGGCGTTCTTCTTTTCCAGCACTTTGGCGATAGCAAACCCTATGGCAAGGGCGATAATAAAAACTGCAATACTTATAATAACTGTACTATCCATCTTGTTGATTTAAAAAAATAAAATATTAATATAAAAAAATGCCTATATTGATTAATGTGTTTCACGTAAAACTCTGAAAAACAGGTTTAGGGATACTCAGTAGGTCAAGTATCCGGCAACTGAAAGACCGGCGCGCTTTAGCTACTGTAACTCACCCTTTTGTGAAATGTTAATGTTGAGTTTACCGAAAGGACAATCAATATAGGCAGTAAGTTTTTGTATGTAAATGTACGTGCTTTTACCCTATTTGATTTAGGGTGTTGTATACCTTTTGCAGGGTATTTTTGAGGGTTTCATCTTCTTGGTTTTCATTGAGGCGAGTTTGTTCTATTTGTCGTGCTAAGGTGATAGCGCACATAGCCAACCCGTCTTGTTTATCACGCAATTGATAAATGGTTTCAAACTCTTGAATCATATCATTTATTTTTTTTGCGGCTTTTCTAAAACCCTCTTCTTGGGTAGGTACAATGGTAAGGGGGTATAGCCTATCGGCTACAGAAAGTTTGATTTTCAATTCGTCCTGTTCCATTGTTATTGTTTTGTAAGCTGAACGATACACGCGTCGATTTCGCGTATAAGGGTATTGATTTTCAGTTTAGTTTCTCTCTTGTGTTCTTTACTGCCTAATATACGGTTAGCAACAGCGAGTGTTTCGTTTTTTTCTTTCAGTGAAGTGATTGTGCTCTGAAGCGATGTTTTTTCACTGCGAAGTTGTTCAATGGTTTGCTTTAATTTGCCATTTTCCTCTCTAATACTTTGAAATTGGGCTTGTAGGGCAATGGCTTTTTCGTTTAATAAGGCTACCAATTGTTTTAAATCACTCATCGGAATAGCAAACTTTGTATATTTGGGGCAAAAATACAATAGTTTTTTTAAAAAAGCAATTTTTTTAGTAAAGAACGTAAGTTCAACTTGATAAAAATATACCTAAAATAATGTATGTCAAATAAATAGATAGTTTTACTATTTTTGAAGGGGCTTACAGATTATACGGGCTTTGATACAGATAATCTTTAATTATCAGTTTATTCAACTTTGGCAAAGTGTAGTGATAAAATAATTTTACGAAACTTAATTCTATTATTAGCCATATCCCCTCTCAATAAAAATTTCTCTGTTTAGAAAATTAGTACTACTTTTGCACTCTAACACTTACAATTAATGAAATTTAGTACTTTTATCAAATATTTTTTCCAAGGAATCCTTATTATCGGTCCCTTGAGTGCTACTATTTGGATTATTTGGTCGATATTCAGGAGCGTTGATAACCTCGTCCCCGATCTCTCTAAGGCTTACCCAGGTTTAGTGTTCGTATTAGTGTTATCAGGTACAGCAATTATCGGATTTATAGGTAGCCGACTCATCTTAGGAAAACTCTTAGTCAGTTTGTTGGACTATCTGGTAGCGCATATCCCTGGCGTAAAAGTTATCTATTCTTCTATCAAAGAGGTATTAGCATCGTTTGTTGGTGATAAACGCAAGTTTTCCAATCCCGTATGGGTTCGTGTAAACGAAACTCCTGAAGTATGGCGCATAGGCTTCCTTACTCAATCCTCAATGGATTTTGCTAATCTTGAGGGGATGGTAAGTGTATATTTGCCCCATTCATACGCTATTTCGGGTTGGGTAATTGTTACTTCTGCCGAGAATGTAAAACCCGCCGAAGGCTTTACTGCCCAAAAAGCGATGGAATTTGCTCTAAGTGGCGGAATCACAACAATTAATAAGTGATTAACTAATAAAACAATAATTAACAATTAAAGGCGCGAGCTATGAGCTCGCGCCTTTTTTATCGCCCCATTCCTCTACTGTTACAACCCTGTAACCCCCGGTTACAACTATTTGCCCATTTCTTCAGAACTCCTCAATTTTGCACCACAAATCAAAAAGAAAATGGAACTCCTCAAAGAACAATTCATTACCTTTATAGGGCTCTTGCTCTCTGGCTGGGTAGGCTGGCTCTTCGGCCGACCAAAACAACGCGTCGAACTCCAATCTAACGAATTAGACAATGTTGATAAGGCAATTCACATCTACCGCGAAATGATTGACGACTTAGGTGTAAAATACGCCAAAGCCATTGCCGACCTCAATGAGGCTAACCAACGCATCAAAGAACTTGAGTCTTCTATCGATAACCTTTTAAAACAACTTAGAAAATGACAAACAACGAACAACAAATCGCACATTTTGTAACTACCTACAAGCCCTATGCTTTAGAAACCGAACGAAAAACGGGCATTTCACACCTCTTTATTTTAGCACAAGCAGCCTTAGAAAGTGCTTGGGGAACACACGCTCCCGGTAATATGTTCTTTGGCATAAAAGCTAAACCTAATACGCCCACCGAGGAACGACAACTCTTGCTAACTACCGAAATCCTCCCTTGTGATTGGCAAACTTATCAGCGCAACCCTGCATTACAAAAATTCCCCGAAGTACTAAGCGTTACCAAGCGTCCTGATGGCAAATACACCTATAAAGTAAAAGACTGGTTCAAAAAATACCCCTCTCCCGAAGCCTCTTTCACCGATCACGCCCTGTTTTTCCTGCACAATCCTCGCTACGCAGAGGCTCTAAAGGTCAAAACCGACCCTTACTTATTTGCCGAAGCTATCGCTCGTGCTGGTTACGCTACCGCCCCCGATTATGCTACCCAACTCAAAAAAATCATAAAACAACTATCAAAATGAAACAAATCCTCTTTTTATCGCTTTTTTCACTTCTGCTATCTTGTAAAACGCACAAAATCAAACAAACTGAAACTCTCCAAATGCGTGAGCAACTTAATAGCCTCTACCAGCAACAACACGCCGTATTACACAGCATCGAATGGCTCAACAGCCTGCAAGAAGTGCATCTCACTCTTGAATCGTTTAAGGATAGCACGGGGCGTACCCAAGTACAACTCCACAGCACTACCCGTCTAAAACGCCTGCGTGAATACACCGATAGTTTGCAACAAAATGAGGTACTTCATCTACGACAAAGAATCCTACATTTTCACAAACACCAATCGTTCAAACAAAAAGAACACAAATTTGAGTTATCTCCTAATAACTATTGGCTTATTGTACTCGTTTTGGTAGCGATTGCCTATTACCAATATAAAAAACGTATTCTAAAGAAATAGAAAAAACTATTTACACCACCCCTCCCACCTCCGAGATTTTCCAAGATTTTCCAAGTTTCTCTGAGACTCTCCAAAACACCTCCAGCGGGGGGTAGGCTTTGAAAAAACATCTCTAAATAGAGATTATTTCTAAATAAATTTGTACCTTTGCCCCAATTCTTATCTCTTATCTCTTACCTAAAAAAGAAGTATTATGGAACATTCACACAACCACGACCACGATCATCACCACGATCACCATCACCACCATACAGTAACCGATCTAAGTGCTCTCAATCGCGCTTTCTACATAGGTATTGGGCTCAATTTGCTCTATACCCTTATCGAATTTGTAGTGGGTTTTAAAGTCAATTCATTAGCGCTTATTTCCGATGCAAGTCATAATCTGAGCGATGTTGCTAGTTTAGTGATTTCACTCATCGGAATGAAACTTGCTCACCGCGCTGCTACCCAGCTATATACCTATGGCTACAAAAAAGCATCTATCCTCGCTTCACTTATCAATGCGGTATTGCTGATGTACATCGTGATAAAAATCTTTATCGAAGCCTTTGAACGCCTTTCCAATCCTCCCGAAATGGCTGGAGCTGCTATTGTGATTACAGCTTTTATAGGGGTGATTATCAACGGGCTATCGGCTTTCCTTTTCTATAAAGGTCAAAAAAACGACATCAATATCAAAGGGGCTTTCCTACACCTCCTCCTCGATGCTTTAGTATCGGTAGGGGTGATTATCTCAGGTGCAATTATGTACTTCACAGGATGGTATATCGCCGACCCTATCAGTAGTTTTATGGTGGGTATCGTGATTCTCTTCTCTGCTTGGGGACTCTTAAAAGAAAGCGTAAAACTCATTTTAGACGGCGTCCCTCAGAATATAAACCAAGCTCACATACAACAATTGATAGAACAACATCCAATGGTAGAAAGCGTGCATCACCTCCATATATGGGCACTGAGCAGTGCTCAAAATGCCTTAACAGCCCATTTGGTACTCAAAGAATGTATTACTCTAAAAGAATTTATGACCATCAAAGCTGAACTAAAACACTCACTCTCTCACGAAGGAATTACCCACAGCACTTTTGAAATAGATCCCGAAAATTGCCACTGCAAAGAAGAAAACTGTAATTAAAAAAATATTGCTATCTTTGCCGCCCTAACACTTTTCACTATTCACTTTTCACTTACCTATGGGAAGCAAAAATAAACTCAAACGATTCGAAGAAAATAAAACCTTTGCTAATGTAATTCAGCCCTCACGTGACGAACTCCTCACCGATGCTTTTGCCTATAAAGGACGTTGGAATGAACTCTATTTCAAAAACAACCACCCTATAGTTTTAGAATTGGGCTGTGGCAAAGGCGAGTATTCAGTAGGATTAGCAAAACGTCATCCCGAGAAGAATTTTATAGGAATAGATATCAAAGGAGCGCGCTTTTGGCGAGGAGCTAAAACTGCTATAGAAGAAAATATCGCCAATGTAGCTTTCCTCCGCACTCAAATAGAACTCATCGAAAAATGCTTTGCTTCAGGCGAAGTGAGTGAAATATGGATTACTTTCCCCGATCCGCAAATAAAATATAAACGTACCAAACACCGCCTCACAAACGCCGATTTTCTCGCACGTTACGAGCGTATCCTCGCCCCCGATGGCTATGTGCACCTCAAAACCGATAGTGAGTTTATGCACGGTTATACCTTGGGCTTGTTACACGGAGCAGGACATAAAGTGCTTTATGCCAATCACAATATCTACAACAGCGATGGCGTACCCCCAGAAGTAACCGAAATTAAAACCTTCTACGAACAGTTCTATTTAGAACAAGGCAAACCCATTACCTATATTCGCTTTCAGATAAAAAAACAGTAATGCTTCACAAACTCAATTTAAACGACATACTTTTTTTGGATATAGAAACTGTACCATTACACGAACAGTACAGCGAATTATCGGCTGAAACTCAAATGCTTTGGGAAGAAAAAACGCGTTACCAACGCAAGGAAGAGTTCTCTGCTGAAGAGTTCTACGACCGCGCAGGTATTTGGGCTGAGTTCGGGAAAATTGTGTGCATATCAGTAGGGTATTTTTCATTCAGGCATCAGCAACGCACCTTTAGAGTAACCTCGTTCACAGGTGAAGAAAAGAATTTGTTAGAAGATTTCAGCAGATTAGTAAACGAACATTTTTCACGCCCTAATAAATTGTTTTGCGCCCATAACGGCAAGGAATTCGATTTTCCATATATCTCCCGCCGTATGATTATCAACGGGATAGAAATTCCGCAAAAGCTACAGCTCTTTGGCAAAAAACCTTGGGAAATCCCTCATCTTGATACGATGGAAATGTGGAAGTTCGGCGATTACAAACACTATACTTCACTGAAACTCTTAGCTCATATTTTGGGCATACCCTCTCCTAAAGACGATATCGATGGCAGCGAAGTGCGCAATGTGTTCTACAACGAAGGTGATATCGATCGTATAGCTACCTATTGCGAAAAAGATACCATTACGGTCGCGCAAATACTTCTGCGCTTCCGCAACGATACCCTTTTAAACGATGATGAAATCCTGATTTTAGGACACTGATAAGCGTTATTCCCCCTCTTTTACTTCTTGGGGTGCAGGCTCTTCTTTTACCTCTTGGTATACTGGTTCTTCACTTGAAGGATATACCGACTCTTGAACATTAGGTTGTTCATTCTTGTTTTTAGAGAGTTTTAAACCTGCACCTATAGAAATAGCAATATAGTAACTTTTAGCATCTTTAAAATAAAGATGAGGAATGTATTCTTGATTAGTAAGGGGGGTAAGGTTCGTAGAAAAACGAGCATCTACGGTGAAAATCCATTTAGGAATCTCCCACATCACTCCTCCACCTACGTGGAAACTAAGTGAGGCTTGGTTGAAATATTGTGTCATATTAAACTTCTCACTGTTCTGTTTTTCAGAATACGATGCCAAAAGCAAGATTTTAGGAGCTAATCCTATTTGTCCAAAACCTCTAACCCACTTTTTACCCTCAAATTGTAATAAGAAAGGCATTTCTAAGTAATCAAAACGAATGTGACGGCGGTCTTGCAATTTTAAATCAGAGCCTTCAGGGCGATACGGAATCGCCTCGCGCTTATACATCAACTCTATTTGTGAAGCGAAATGAGTTTTGAAGGGTATTCGCAAGAATAACCCTGAGTTCACTACGCCTGTTTTTCCAAAATACTCCACATTATACCCCTCCATCGATTGTATGGGTGTAATAATCGTAAAAGTACTTGCAGGGCTATTGATTTTCACCCCTATCGCAGTTTGCGCAAAGCTAAATGTAGTAACACTCAAAAAAATGATGATGATTAAAAAACGTTTCATAATATATTGAGTTAAAAAACTAAAATTCTTGTTCTTGTGATGTATTCACCTCAGCAGGAATACTGTCATTAGTAATTGTTGGGAGCTCTTCCTGAGGAATAGCCCTTTCTAAAGGCAATGCCTTCTTTTTAAAAGGTTTGTAACCTGCTCCTAAAGAAAACGCAAAATAATAGCTTTGTGCCTTACTGAAATCAATATCAGGGGTGTTCTTTTTAGAGGTAAGTGGTGTAAGGTTGGTAGCGAGTCTTCCATCAGCAGTAAAAACCCAATCTCTTCTGTTCCATAAAACACCTCCCCCAACATTTAAATTGAGAACAACCCTATTAAAAGAGCTCGTAACATTACGGTCGCCTTTTTCTAAAACTGCAGAGTACTTTGCTGAAGTTAAGAATTTAGGAGACACTCCTAATTGAGCAAACCCTCTTACGGTGCGTTTTCCTTCCCATTGTAACAAGAAAGGAACCTCAGCATACCAAAATTCGTATGTTCCACGATCAGAGAGAAGTTCTTCTATTGTTTCCTCTTGATGAAAAAACCAAACCCCTTCACGCTTGAACAACACTTCGGTTTGTAGTGCCCAATGTGTTTTTAGGGGTATTCGCATAAAAGCTCCTATATTAAAAGCCCCTATATAAAACTCACCAAAAATACCTCCTCCGTTTCTAATCCCCTTAGGTGTATTTGCAATTTGATGTTTCATTACATTAACTGCTACAAACGGATTAGCAACTTTCACCCCTACGGCTATTTGGCTATAGCTAAATGCCGAAATACTTAAAAGCATAGCAGTAATTAAAAAACGTTTCATAATATCTTTAGTGAAAGATTATTCGGTTATAGGTTCTTTATTTACCTCTTCAGTAGGAGTTACGACTTCTTCAGTAGGAAGAGTATTATTTTTCTTTTTAGAGAGTTTGTAGCCCGCACCTAACGAAATGCCAAAAACAAATGTTCTCGCTTTATCAAAATTGATATATTCTGTACGGCTTCCCGATGCTAAGTTCGTTATATTAGCAGAAAAACGGGCATCAACTGTATAAATCCATTTAGGGCGCTCAAATAGCACACCTCCTCCAATATGTCCCATCAACATCACTGTATTAAATTGGGAACTCCCTCCGTAAGTAACATTTTTAGAGGCATCATAAAAAGCAGAAGAGAAGAGAATTTTAGGTGAAAAACCTACAAAACCAAAACCTCTAAACGCTTTCTTACCTTCGTATTGTACTAAGAAAGGCACGTCCAAGTATTCAAATCTATAATAAGAATCTTTGTTGCTATTCTCTATTCTAAAACGCACAGCTTCGTGCTTAAAAAGCAATTCACTTTGTAATACCCAACGCTCTTTTAGAGGAATACGAACGAATCCTCCAAGGCTAACAAAGGCATTGTAGGTTTTCAGATCAACATTGGCTGTTGTATATAAAGGAGTTATTAAGCTAACAACCGACAGTGGGTCGGTTACTTTTACCCCTATCGCAGTTTGCGCAAAACTGAATGTAGTAACACTCAAAAAAGCAATGGTAATTAAAAAACGTTTCATAATATATTTAGTGAATGATTATTCGGTTATAGGTTCTTTATTTACCTCTTCAGTAGGAGTTACGACTTCTTCAGTAGGTGTGATGACTTCTTCAGTAGGAGTTACCACCTCTTCAGTAGGAGGAGTATTATTTTTCTTTTTAGAGAATTTATAGCCTGCACCTAATGAAAATGTAAAAGTATGATTTCTCGCTTCTATGAAATTTAAATAAGGAGAACTGCTATTCGTTGCCATTTTGGTGAGATTAACTGAATAACGTGCTTCGGCGAACAACAACCATCTGGAGCGTTCTACGAGCAACCCTCCTCCTATATTGAAGTTGATGTGTAGTTGTCCTGTGCCAAAATAGTATTTCATATCTTGCACCTCATTGCTTCCTTTATCTCTAAAAGCTGCTCTTGTACTGATTTTAGGTGAAAAACCTAACTGTGTAAATCCTCTAACGGGTTTTTTGCCCTCGAATTGCATCATAAGAGGGATTTCTAAGTAATCAAACTCATAATAAGGGCGTTCTTCGGTATCCCAACTACTATCTTTAGGACGAAATGACAATGTTTCTCGGCGATAAAGCGCTTCAGTTTGTAATGCCCAACGTTTGGCGAGTTGGAAATGCGCAAATACACCTGAATTAAAAGCAGCAATTCGCGGATAAATCTCAATATCATAACTTTCGTTAGAGGTGAGATCGTTGAAAAAATTAAAAGTATGCAATGGTGTATTCACTTTCACCCCTATCGCGGTTTGCGCAAAGCCAACATAAGCAGCACAAAACCATAAAATTGTAGTTAAAAAACGTTTCATAGTATATATTTAGTTAAAGATTATTCTTACCTCTTATCTGTTACCTAAGTCTAAGTATTTTTCAAAATAATCAGCGATGTCCTTGAGTTCTTGGCGGTAGTGATCGTCGTCTTTTTCGGTGAGGATACCATAGCCATAACGACGGAAGTCCTGTAGTATATCCGAAAATCGTTCGCTTGCGAGTTTGAGTGTGATATGTACGTTGTCTTCCGTGCGATTGGAGAGATAAAGTCCTAAAAGTGTCCCCCCGTTTTCCTCTACAATTCTGCTAATTTCAGCAAACGAATAGCTCAGCGCATCTTTCTGTAAGATAAGCACGTGTCCTGCTTCTTGTATAAAAGGGGTTTGGGTGAGTTGTAGCACAAACTCATCTAAGTGATAGTAACCTATAAAGTGTTCTTCTTTGTTAATAACGGGCAGCATATCGGTGTGATAGCGTCCAAAAGCCTCTACCACAACATCCCACGTTGCGGTTAGCGGTACAAAAAAGCGTTCTAACGCATATTGATAATCGGCTACTGTAGCTTCTTTATCCTCCTCATCTACTGTTTCTTTGCGGAGTACCCCTATAAAAGTATTGCCTTCGCACACGGGCAAAGCTGAAAGCAAATGCGTCTCAAAAAGCAACTTTACTTCCTCTATTGAAGTATTAGGTTCTATGTATAAAAAATGTGTTGTCATATTCTTACCTCTTATCTAATCAATAACAATCCGTTTTGATTTGTCCTTTATTTTGGTAGTAGCTCAGCGGTTTTTCTAAATGCTCTCTACAAATCGCCTCTAAGACTTCGGTCACCGCTTTTTCCATTGCAACCGACCCGCATATCATTATAATTCCTTTGTTTTTGAGGAGTTCAGCAAAGAAAGGAGCTTCTCTTTGCAAGATGTCTTGCACATAGAATTTATCACCTTCACGCGAGAGGGCTTGCCAATAGTTGGCTATCTTTCCTTCGCGAGTAAACTGTTCTATATAAGGGCGGTAGATTTCCAAAGAGGCTTCACGGCGACAACCCCATATCAGGGTGATAGGTTTCTTTTGGGTATTTTCGGCTATCATTCCCATAAAAGGCGCCATCCCCGAACCATTGGCAATACACACCACTTGGGGCGCTTTTTTAGGGAAATGGAAATGTTTGTTGGCTACCAAAGCAGCTTGCAACGTATCGCCTATTTGCAAATTGTTCAGCAGGTTAGACACCACCCCTTGTGAATGTAGCTTCACGCTCAACCACACATCTCCTTGGTATTTGGCAACCGAATAGAGTCGTTCGCGCCCATCTTCAGGGGTAATGCCCAAGAGGTCGCCAGACACAAAACTACTTTTTTTGGAAGGGCGTAGCGCTATTAGGAAAATATCGTCGTCCATTACGGGCGTTTTCTCTGTTACCGTAAAAGTGAGCGGTTTGCGCTGAGGCTGTACGCTGAAATCATCAGGCAAAGCCAAAGAGAGCTTTTGCGCCATAGCCCAAGCCGTTGCCCACGCTTTAAACTGACCAAAATCTTGGTCGTTTACGGTATGCAAAGGCAGCGCATATTCTGCTTGTGCAGTAGCCGACAATAGTTGGTCTACTTCTTTGGCATATTTGCAGAAATCGGGGTAAGAGTCAGAGCCAAAACCGAGTACGCTATACGCCAAAGGTTGTGTGGGGGGATATTTCGCCCATAGTTGCGCAAAGTGAGTCGCATTGATAGGCGCCTCACCATCGCCATAAGTGCAAGTAAACACAATGAGTTGCTCTGCTTTAGCAAAACGAGTGTAGGCATTCATATCGGTGAGGTAGGAACGCTTGCCCAAACGGAGGAGTTCGTTATGGAAAAGGATAGCAAACTTGCGGGTGGTGCCTCCTTCGGTGCCTACTAACACGATGTATTTACATTCGCTTTTATCAAACGGATTGTTGATGCCTTTCTTTCGTTTTCTGAGGGTCATCGCAAAGCCAGAGTAGAGGAAGAACAACAGCGCCACACACGAGAGCAACAAGACGGTTGCCCAGAGATAATGCCCTTTGCCAATGTGCAGGGTGCGCACCAAATACGCCAAGCCTTTGTAAGGAGAGGTGGAGGTGCTAATCACCTCGCCCGTAAACTGATTGACTACTATATTTTTATCGATAAAATCTACTTTATAGACCTCTTCTACATCTTCAAAAGCAGGGAATTCCACTTGGCGCACTTCGGCGAGAGGCACTTGGAAGACGGAGAAGTCTTTTGCGGGTTTTGCGGGTGTTTCTTGTAGTGTGCTAACATCGTAATTGTGTTCGGCTTTGAACTTAGGAAACACTTCCACTGTTTCGAGCATCATATACACCCCCGTGAGGGCAATGATAAAGATAGGCACGAGCGCCCAGCGCCCCAGAGCACTGTGGCAATGATTGTAAAATTTTTCTTGTGGAAGCTTGTGGAAGAACCTGCCCCAACGTTGCTGTTTGCGGGCGATGAGCCATATACCCGACAAGGCTACTACACACAAACACAAGGCTGTAAGCCCCATAATCACCCGTCCCGTTTTGCCCATATAGAGCGAGCGGTGTAGCGTTTTGACGAACTGTATAAACTTCGAGGGTTTGTAATTCCCTTTGATAACCTCCCCCGATTGCGGATGGATAAAGAGTTTTTCGCCCTCAGCCGTCTCTATTTGCACAAAGTGATTGCGGTCGATAGAGAGTTTGAGCGCATCTATATTCTTTTCCTTTAAAACGGCAATGGTTTGGGCAAGGGTAGTGCTTTCAAACGCTGCACTTTTGTAAGGCAACGTTTGGTTATACACCGATTCACCTGCCAAGATAGCCCCTGTAAGAGCTCCCAGCAAAATGAATACCCCTGCTATCAGGGAAAGAATTAAGTGAAGTTTACGCATAATAATTACGAATTACGAGAGACGAATTACGCAAAGGCGATTTGTTGATGTGTTAATTTGTTTGGCACGAGCTACAAGCTCGCACCAGCAGAGGGTCAATTAGTCGCAATCTGGTGCTATAGCTATATCGGTTTCTTCAATTTTTATTTCTTCAAGGCGTTTGAGTTTCTTTTCTTTTACAAAATCGTATAGATAGTAATAATCATCAAAAGATACTATAGCAATATTCCCTTTTACATATTCTATACTATTATATTTAGGTTCAGCTATTATTTCTCCTTTCAGATTGATAAGACCTATACCGCCATCAGTATAGTATTCAGCTACCCCATTTTTAAAGGAGCTTACCCCTCTATTAGTAAACTCAAACGGAATCACTACCTCATTTTTTAGGTTGATATACCCCCATTTACCATCTTTGCGTACCGCAGCCAATCCTTCGCTAAAATTACCGACTTCTTCATATTCTAACGGAATTATTACCTTGCCATAGCCATCTATATAGCCCCATTTACCCCCTTTTTTAACCGCGAAAATAGCATCATCACTCAAATTGTTTCTTAAAAGATTGTAGGTGTCTAACAAATTACCATTCAAATCATAGACCATATACTTACATTCTTTACGTACACCTACAATGTAAGTGTTGTCAGAAGGTTCAATCACATTAGCATCAAAATCTTGGATAACAGGTTCTCCTTTAAGGTTGATATATATGTAATCTCTCACTTCCATTACTTTAGCCAAACCTTGTCGAAAGGCAAAAGCATCTCTGTAGGTAGGAGGTATCACCCATTCATTTTTAGTATTGATATATCCTTCTTTGCCATTCAATTCTGCTACAATAGGAATATTGTCATCTATCTTATCGGTGTAAATCCAGTGATAGCTTATAGGGATAATTTCTTTTCCTTCAAGGTTAAAAAGACCTACTTTCCCATTAAGTTTTACGGTATACCCATTTTTGTTAGAGTTTATAAATGAATATTTTAAGGGGAGTATTATAGTGCCCTTTTCAGAAACTACCCCATACTTTTCATTCTTCTCAACAATAAATTGACCTTCACAACCAAATCTTATAGAGTTATAAGTTCCTTTAAGAATGGGTTGTAAATTTTCGTTATACACCGAACAGCCTTTTGCTTGCTTACAAGCAATGATGTATGGTTGTTTTTCTTTTATAGAATTAAAAGTAGGGGCTAACACTGTTTTTCCCTGCAAATCTACCAATCCTAACTTACCCTTTTCTTCAAAGATAAAGTATTTAGGTTGTGCCAAAGCCGTAAAGCTACACAGCAACAAGGTTAATTTTAATAAAAAATGGATTTTTTTCATTGTTTTTTTTATTTACTGATTTACTAATTTATTTGGCACGAGCTACAAGCTCGCGCTAGCGGTGAATTACTTATGTCTCTCTTTTTCTAATTTATAAGATGAATTAGTTTTTTTTGATAAGGAATTAATATACGCATTTTTTATAAAGAATTGTTCTCCCTTCATTATAATTTTGGATTCTTCGTCAAAATTAACACCTCCTATATTGTCCTCTATATTGCTAATATACAAAAATAAAGTATCTTTTTTCGAGATTCCAGATAATAGAAATCTCTGATATAATTGGTATCCTTTTGCTTCATAAACTATAGAATCTTTTGAGATATCAATCTTAATATCATAAATTTCTCTCCAATCATCATTATTTTGATTGAGTGTTAAAGTGTATTTTCCAAACCATTTACAATCTATCTTTTTTCGGAAAAGGATGTTATGATATAACATAAATTTTTCATTTAATTTTTGTTTTACTTCTTTAGAAGAATATAAATCTTCTTCTTTACTCACCTTAAGTTTTATATTCTTTGAAAGGTATATAGGTTTTTCATAAGAATAAAGAATATGATTAGCTTTTTTTAGTTGATCATTGAAGGTAAATAAATACCTCTCCTTTCCTGTTTCACCTAAAATTTCACTCTCTATAATAGAATCAAGAGTGATTTTATTGACATATAAATAGATTTGTTCTCCTTCTGTTGAACCATCTAATATAATAGTATCTTTCAGCTTTTGTAAAGAATTATTTTGATTATTTGTGTGAGTATTCTTATTTTGGCTATTGCAAGATATAAAAAATACTGAAACTAGGTATATAACATATCTATAAAGGAATTTTTGTATGATCATTATTGTTATCAAAACGTGTTTAAACTTTTTTGAGGAACTTGGAGTGACGCAAGGGTGATTGTTTTATTCGGTACGAGTTATAAGATCGCACCAGCGGTGGGTAAAAAAGGCTTCTCTTCTAATGTTTCTAAATTGAGTGTGCTAAAGTTGTCATTTTTATATATAAATAGCAATGAATTGTTGAAAAACTCACTAAACCCTACTCTTCCTAATTTGTACTTTTTGTATGAAAAATCATTGCGATTGACGATGAACAACCAATTGCCATCTAACAAATAAACCGCTATATAATCAGGATTATCAGAAAGACATATTGAAAAAAGTGTTTTGCCACTAAGTTTTTCTTTTTCTTTAAAATTGATGCGCCAAACTTCCTCGTCCTCATTGTTCATATACACTAAGATATTACTGCCTAAATAGTAGTAACCTTTGTTGTCGCAAGCTACTTTACAATCAAATATACGTATTTTTTTATCAGTAGGTACGGCTGAAAACGCAAGTGTATCAAAGTTGAATTTGTACAGATTAGGCTGTTTGAAAGCACTAAAATACACCGAATTGCTCTCAGGATGATAAGCAGTGTTACCCCATTGTGTTTTTTCGTCGAGAGTAGCTATTACTTTACCCGTTTCGGCATCTACACAAAAAGGGTTTCCATAAATATTCTTATAAATATCGCTTTTAGTTACTGAAAACACTTTGCTACCTTCTCTATCAAGACAAGGATAGATAAAAGTATGATTATAAATGGTGTTTATTATAGTTTTTTTATCAATATCAACCATAAGTAATGGTTCATTAGTACCGATATTACGAGAAACAGCTATGGTTTCCCCGTTATCAGCTATTGCTCTAACCATATAATCCTTGTACAAAGAGTCTTTTAACACACAAAATGCTTTTTCTTTATTAAAATCCCGACACCAAATACCCTCTTTCCCGAAGTAGTATCCGCGCCAAAAATACATTCGTCTGTTAGTAAAATCTGTAATTATACTCATTTTATTGATTTATTTGGCACGAGCTACAAGCTCGCATCAACAGTGGTTTTTTTTCTGATTTGTTTTCAACTTTGCCAAAGTTTCAGACTTTGGCAAAGTGTAGTGACGCTTTTCTTACCTCTTACCTCTTATCTCTTACCTAACTCAAATCGTATTTTCTTCGCATTCTTTAGCGCCTCGTGACTGATAAAATAGGATTTGTAAGGCTTGTTGTCGATGAAAATATTCTTAATGTAAATATTTTCAGGCGAAGCATTACTTTCTATTACCAAATCACCAGCAGGATAGTACTGCGGATTGCGTTTGAGGGTGATTTTAGTAAACTTAGGCGAGGTGAAAGTATAGTTAGGATCAGCGGGAGTAATAGGATAAAAACCTGCCATTCCATAAATGAGCCAAGCCGACATCACCCCTGTATCTTCATTGCCTGGGAGTCCCGCAGGTTTGTTTTGAAAATACTCATTGATGAGTTGGTCTACTTTCAGTTGGGTTTTCCACTCCTTGCCTTTTAGGAAGTTGTAGAGATAAGGATAGGCAATATCGGGTTCGTTTGCCATATCGTACTGCTTGCTGTCAAAAATATGGTCAAGTTGCTTTTCAAAAGGTTTTTCACCGCCCATTAGCTTGATCATTCCTTTTACATCGTGGGTTACCATATATACGTATTGCCACGCATTGCCCTCGATATAGCCTACATTTTCTTCAAAGTTAGCCCCACTTTCGGGGTTGAAAGGCGCATACCACTTGCCATTGGCGTGACGCGGACGCAATAAATGGGTTTCTTTGTCGAATAGTTTTCTATACGAATAGGCTTGTTTGTTAAACTTCTCGTAATCGGCTTTTTTGCCGAGTTTCTTGGCAATTTGTGCAATGGCAAAGTCGGCAGCATTGTACTCTTGGGTAGTAGATACAGGACCTCTTACCCCTCCATCTACACTCAGGTAGCCCAATTTCCAATACTCTTTCACCCCTGGGCGTATAGGATTATTTTCAAGCGTATTTGCCCCTTTGAGCATCGCCTCGTAAGCTGTTTGTATATCAAAATCGGTGAGACCGCGCAGGTAAGTATCTGCTAATACTATGCTGGCAGGGTCGCCTACCATCGTAAAGGTTTCGGTAGAATTGAGTTCCCATTTGGGCAGCCAACCGCTTTCTTTGTAGATATCGAGCATCGTGCGCACCATTTGCAGTTGCTGTTCGGGATAGAGCAGGGTGAGCAATTGGTGGTAATTGCGATAGGTATCCCACAATGAGAACACCGTATAACGCTGGTGATTTTTGCCTATTTTGTTAGTCTTGCTCTCAGGATAATCACCATTCACATCGTTCAGAAGGTTGGGGTGAATAAGCGCGTGATAGAGCGCTGTGTAGAATATCGTTTTTTGGTCGTCGGTACCCCCTTCTACGGTAGCGCGGAGGGCATCGTTCCACGTTTGGCGGGTAGCGGCATACACCTCGTCGAAAGTGCGGTTGCCTATCTCTTTTTCAAGGTTTTCACGGGCGTTGGCTATGCTCACGTACGAAATGCCCACTTTGAGTTCCACTACTTCATCTTTGTCAAATTTATAACGGAAATATGCCCCTATACTATCGCCTACTACCTCGCGGGCAAATTGTTCTTTGAGGCGAGTTTTGCCATTGTACCACATCCATTGAGCTTCCACCCCTTGGTGTTTTTCTGGCTGATGCCATACGCCATAAGAAGGTGCTACTTTGCTTACTTTGGCTACAAAATACACCGGATATGCCAGCTCCGGACTGTTATAGCAGAAAGTCCCTACCATACGCATACCTTCCACCTCGGTAGGCGATACGAATTTGAGCATTGCGCCCTTTTCGTTGGTGAGTCCGAGTCCGAGATTGATGAGTAAATTAGCTTCTCCTTTTCGGAAGTGATAGCGAGTGATACCTGCGCGGGTAGTGGCAGTAGCTTCGGTTTTGATATTGTATTTAGTGAGGAAATTGCTGTAATAACCCGCTTTGGCGACTTCTTTTTGGTAAGTAGAGCCGTATTTTAAGTGATTTACCTCCAATTTGCCAGTGGTAGGCATTGCGATAATCACCCCCAGTTCAGGACAGCCTACACCGCTGAGGTTCACGTGAGTAAGCCCCGTGAAGAATTTATTTTCATTTACATAAGGATTAGAAAGCCAGCGACTATCTTTTTCGAGCGGAGCTTTTACGCCAGTAGTATCGAATGCCACGTTGAAAGGTGAAATGCTAAGCATACCACGGGGAGCAATTGCGCCAGGGTGGGTAGCGCCAAAATTAGAAGTACCAATCAACGGATTGATATAATCCACCGGTTGTTGTTGTGCGTGCAGTGATAAAGCCACCCACAAAGTGGCAAAAGAAAGAAGTTTCTTCATTCGTTCAGAACTCTAAATGGTTAATCAGGCTACAAATGTACGATTTTTTTTTGAAGTTACAACCTTGTTACCTCCTTTTTTCGTAATTCATAATTCGTCTTTATTTATTATCTTTGCCCCGTTAAACATTATTTTTTTAATATTATGACACAAGCCCAAACACTCAAGCATATCATTACCTCTCGCAAAAGTGTGTATCCACCCGAATATAGCGATACCCCTATACCCGAAGAAGTGTTACAAGAGATTATCAGCTCGGCTAACGAGGCACCTAACCACAAACGCACTGAACCTTGGCGATTAAAACTGTATAAAGGTGATGAGAAAGTGCGTTTGGGAGAAGAATTAGTGCGTTTATACAAAGAAAATGTACCAGCAGAGAGTTTTTCCGAAATAAAAATGAATGAAATTGCAAAGAAAGTGGCTAAATCTTACGCCATTGTAACTATCAGTGTTCATTTTAGTGGTAAAGTAGCCGAATGGGAAGAAATTGCTGCTACAGCGATGGCAGTACAGAATATGTACCTCACCTGCACTGCCCACGCGGTAGGGTGCTATTGGGGCACCCCTGGTTTTATGTTTCAACTGAAAGATTTTCTACAATTAGAAGAAAACGAACGCTGCTACGGACTCTTTTTTATGGGAATGAAGAAGTAAATCGTGCTACGATTACTTGTCGTACTACGACCAAAATCGCTTTATGGCTAAAGGTAAGCCTTTCTCACGCTTGTATAGAATAGTCCCTATCACACCTGTGACAATTAGCAGTATAAAAATGGGAATTTTAAGAAAAGTCAATCCATTGGCTAAGTTCAATACTAAATGCGCAAATACTACCACCCAAAGATTGAAATTCCATTCTACATAAGGCCAATAAAGAAAACTAGCCGTTAGAATAAACCTCAGAAGGCTTAAAATTCCTTTTAATAACAAGTCCATAGGAATCATATTTAATAATTTCAGGTCATCACCTATTTTCGATAAGATTTCACTGTTAAATAACAAACTTACGAATGCTGTTACAAGGGCTACAGCCGAATAGATAGCCACGTAAAACAAAATTATGCGAAAGAAGCTCCATCCAGTGTAGGTGGTGATTTTCCTAAAGAAGAATGCTTGTACACACAAATCAATGACAAAAACCTCTATAAAAATATAAAAAAGCCATTTTACATAAACCAAATTGCGTAAAAAATCCAAAGAAAAAATTGAAAATATCCAAGCGGCTAAAAATAGAACACCTCCTGCAATCAATCCTTCTTTAATATTACCTTCTACACCAAAAACTTGAAGGTAATTTCCCTTATCGCCCAATAATTTGTATCCTATTACAATAGGAATCATCACGATAACCGAAGTGATAAAAGTTATGAATAATCGCACAAAATCATAGTTGAGTAGCATCAAAAAAGGAGAAAACCAATTCAGTAAAATATACCCCACAAAGCAGAGAACTACAATGCGAATATTGCGATAATTGTTTTTAAAAGCCGTTGTTGCCATTTTTTATAGTTTTGTAAAAATATCAAAATCTTTATTGATGAGTAGTATGAAAAATTCGAGAACTTCAACATCTTCTCAGAATACTAATTTTATCCAAGTAGTTAGTCTACAAAATTGTTATATACAACAGGTCTCAAGGTTTGATAGTTTTAATAGCCAAAGCGCCTATACAAAAGAGAATCTTTTCATATTTTTTTTATTTCAATGAATAATTTCGACAAAAGTATGCGAAAATTAGCTAATTAGCAAATTAGTAAATTTTAAATCTCTTATCTCTTACTTTTCATCGCCTACTTTAGTGTTAAAATATTCATCATACCTCACAGAAAAGGGTATTCTTTTCTCAATAAAATAAAAATACAATAAAATCAATTAAAACATAAATATTATTCAATAAAATATAATAAAATTTAAAATATCATCAATAAAAAACATTTTTCATTGAAAAATAGACAATGAAAAACACCCTTTAAAAATGTTAAAAAAAAACTAAATACGTTAAATATTCGTTTTTTTTTACTCAAATAGTAGTGTAACACAAAAAAAATAAATATCTTTGCTGAAAATTTTGCGAGTTGTACCTATATATTAATAGGTATGTTTCACAAAATCAAAATTGAGTATTATAGCAATCTAATAGTTTAATTTTATCAACAATGAAAAAAATAGTTTTGTTTGTTTTAGCAGTATGCGCTTTTGCTCCAAAAGCCTTCTCTCAAGAGCTAAATTTACCACAACAAAATCAGTACTTAGCAGATAGCGAATTTCTTATCGCTCCTACTTACGCTGGTATTGGTGACTTCGTGCGCATCCGCCTCTCTGGGGTTACTCAGTGGGTAGGTGTAAAAGGCGCTCCCGACTATCAATCGCTCGCTGGCGATATGCGCCTCGGTGAACGAAGCGGAGCAGGGGTGATGCTCTATAACGACCGCAATGGTTTTACC
This sequence comes from Capnocytophaga sp. oral taxon 326 str. F0382, assembly GCF_000318295.1. Classification (NCBI taxonomy): domain Bacteria; kingdom Pseudomonadati; phylum Bacteroidota; class Flavobacteriia; order Flavobacteriales; family Flavobacteriaceae; genus Capnocytophaga; species Capnocytophaga sp. oral taxon 326. The sequence continues at coordinate 202,322 of NZ_KB291378.1, read as the reverse complement.
AAACAAATGGGAGGTAAAGCTACCTTTGCTCACCACCTCACCCTCGACCGTTATGACAACCACTTCGTCTCTTTCGGTATCTCCTACGCTTTGAATACCTTTAAAATAGAGATCGATAAATTCGATAAAAATATATCTGGTAATGACCAAGCAATTACAAACGACCGCTTTACCGTGAACCACAACTTCGATGTCGCTGTCCTTTATCGTTATAAAAGATGGTGGATAAACCTCACCGCCCTCAATATCCTCAACAAAGATATCGAACGTTTCTATAAAGAAGAACCTAAAGCGCTTCGCAACTATATGGTGTATGGAGGCTACCGCTACAAACGAGATAAAAATAGTAAATTCGAAATCGAACCCTCTGTACTCTTCCAACACTACGAAAGCGACGGTCGTTCCACAACCGACTTCAATATCAAATTCCGTTGGCTCGATATCGAAGATTACTATTGGGTAGGTTTAAACTACCGCTCCCTCAACGATCAAATCTTCCGCCCTCTCAACATAGGCCCTATGGCAGGAGCTAAACTCGGTATGTTCTACGCCGCTTATTCTTATCAAATTACTCTCAACGAACTCATAGGCTATAACTCTGGTACCCACATGTTAACCTTAGGCCTTGACCTCTTCCAAGGAGTTAGTAACTGTAAGTGTGCACAACGATAAAAATGGAAGAAATTATCCTAAAGAATATACGTGTCTATGCCTATCATGGTTGCCTTGCTGAAGAAGGTGCTATCGGTAGTGATTATCGTGTCGACTTAAAAATCTATGCCAACTTAAAAAAAGCAATCCAAACCGATGAACTCATCGATACTGTGGATTATGTGCACCTAAATAAAATAGTAAAAGAGGAAATGGCTATCCGTGCTAAATTATTAGAGAATGTAGCAGGTCGCATCATCGACAAAATCTTTATAGAACTCCCTCAGGTTCAGAAACTAAAGATTAAAATAGCCAAAATTAATCCTCCTATAGGAGGCGATGTAGCACAAGTAATCGTAAAAATAAAACGAAAAAGATTTGGAAGTTAAAAAAAATAAATCTACTTTTGCACCCTGAACAGTAAAAGGCATCGTGGCCGAGGGGTTAGGCGGAGGTCTGCAAAACCTTATACAGCGGTTCAAATCCGCTCGATGCCTCACTTAATTTTTTATTCAATAATAATAATAATAATAATAATTTAAAAAGAACTTACAAGATGACAAATGTTTTAGACAAATTTATTCAGGATGTAAAAAACAACATTCCTGGATTCGTTGCCGTTTCAGTAACTGAAGTACGTTCAGGGGTTTCTTACGGCGCAGAATCAGTAGATCCTAGTTTTGATCCTAACTTAGCTTCTGCTTATAACTTAGAGGTAATAAAAGCTAAACAAAATGCGCTTCAAGTACTCGGATTGGCTTCTAAGGAAAAAATAGATGAAATTATAATCGTTCTAACAGATCAAAATCACATTCTTGATGTGGCAGCAAATGGTAGTTATTTCATTTATTTAGTAGTAGACTCAACCAAAGCAAACTATGGTATGACAAAAGCTTTACTTGCTAAGTACAAAAAAGACTTAGCAGCTATCTTCTAATAAAGTAGCTGATAAGATTTAAATTATAATGCTTAAGAACCATCCTCTAAAGGATGGTTTTTTTGCAAATTATTACCTGTTAATTGCTAATTCTTAATTAATTATTAATTGAAGAAAACTTACACCGTCCAAGAAGCTAAAGCCCGCCTCGAAGCCTATTGTGCCTATCAGGAACGCTGCCATCGCGAGGTGGTTACTAAACTCCGCACTATGGGGATGATCCCTTTGGCTATCGACGATATCCTTGTCCACCTCATCCACAACGGATTCCTCAACGAAGAACGATATGCCCGAAGCTTCACACGCGGTAAATTCTATGGCAAAAAATGGGGGCGACTCCGCATCCAGCGTGAACTCAAAGCACGAGGGCTTACCGATTATAATATCGAAGCTGGCTTGAGCGAAATTACCGATGATGATTATGCCGATACTCTTGACCTATTAGCCGAAAAAAAACAAACAACTATCAAAGAAAAAAATCCTTATAAAGCCAAAGCTAAATTAGCCAACTTCCTCCTCTACCGAGGATTTGAACCCGACCTCGTCTATGAAAAAGTAGACGAATTATACGACGAATAATATGAAAAGCAGAGCACAAGAATCCACAAACGCCATCGAGCGTATGTACGTAACAATGCGACACCTCTTCTCAAGAGGCTTCTATAAACCTATGGGCATCTCAGGCGAGGCACTCCGCGAGTCTCTACTCGTACTCCGACCCGAAATCTACGGCACTATCGCTGAAAGTAAATCTGAACTCAGCGGACTCATCTATGTGCTCGATCGCCTCCCCGAAGGTATTGAGCAATGTAAATACATCAACCTAATCGCCGATGAAGGCTACCGCCAATCGCACTTCAAACCTATTATCCCCCCTAAACGCCGCCGCAATTGCTATCGCATCGACCCTGAGCAAATGAATATCGAAATTACTCGTGGCCGTTCCGATATCTACGACGTGCTCACTCACCTCACTTTCCTATTTATAGAATCTCACAAAATCGCCGACCGCATTTTCTTAGACGATAATAAAATCTCACACGATTGGGCTAAACTCGAGGCTAATATCCAAAAGAACAAACTTACTCTTGCTGAGCGTGAAGCTACTTTTATACACATCGGTAACTTATTAGGGCGTACCTTTGAAGAAGTTCTCACTGCCTACAAAGCTTTGGCTACCCCCGCCTTCCCCGATCGCTTTATCCATATCATCTACTGGTTGGGTAAATTAGCGTTCAACGAACGTGTGAACGACGATAAACGCGTAATTACCTTCAGTACCGTACTGCGCGAACGCATCGGGCATCACCTTCACGGCGAAATCTGGGCTGAACACATCAAACATATCCTCCTCAAAAACGGACTTTTAGACCGCCCTCTCCACATCATCAGTGCCAATATGCACAGTGTGATGAATAGCCTATTTGCCGAAAAAGCTCTTGCAAACGAAGTAAAAGTGAGTTCCCGTATAGAACTTTTTGAACTCCTCAGCTTGCCCGAGAGTGAACCTCTGCGCAAAAAAGTAAAAGCCTATGCACACAAACACGGAATGATTTCAGTAGACGATACCTCAGGTACCAATATCGATGTACAACTTTTCGATACTGCTAAAATCGATTTTTCCGATACTCCTTATAAAGTGCATCACCTTGATGAAAACCAAAAACCTATAATCTTTGTGATGGACTACGCCTTTGGCGAACAAGCCTATGAAACTATCGACGAACTGCTAAAACCTTATCACAAAGCTGGCAAAACTTATTTTCTCGATGTACTTTCCATTTCGATTATGGGCAAGGCGGGCATCTTGGAAGGCGAAAAAGGCGACTTGATGATTCCTACCGCGCATATCTTTGAAGGTACTGCCGATAACTATCCTTTTCACAACGAATTTTCTAAAGCCGATTTTGAAGGTAACGGGCTCAAAGTATTTGAAGGCTCGATGATTACAGTGCTCGGAACTTCTCTCCAAAATAAGGACATCCTAAAATTCTTCCTCCACTCTACGTGGAATGCCGTCGGTTTGGAAATGGAAGGTGTTCATTATCAAAAAGCGATACAATCGGCTTCTAAAATACGCAAGAGTATACGCGAAGATGTAAAAGTGCGTTATGCTTACTACGCTTCCGATAACCCCCTCGAAACGGGGAGTACCCTTGCTTCTGGTGGCTTAGGTACTACAGGCGTAAAACCTACCTACCTCATCACCTTTAAAATATTAGAACAAATTTTTAATTAACTAAAAAAAGGAGCTGAACGAAAAGTCTAAAGATCGCTTTTACATTATAAACTTTGTCAAAGTCCCAAA
>NZ_KB291378.1:184160-198406 GCF_000318295.1 Capnocytophaga sp. oral taxon 326 str. F0382 | reverse complement strand
ACGCCCTCTCAAGAAAAACTTTTAGGACAGCCTCTTTTTTAGATGAAAACAATTAGTAAAAATTATTTGTAGCTAAATTCTTGGTCAGTATACATAGTGCGTACTTCTACTTCACGATTATCTTTTAAAGTACATCTACACTGCTGACATATAAAGGTTCATACGCACCTAAGTCTTCAAAATTACCCCATTGATTGGCATTTTTAGGATCTACACTGATACTGTAAAACACTTGACGTACTTTTATAGAAAAAGATACCAATTTTAGCTCAGAAAATCATTTTTCAACTCTTGACTCATATTTCTAATTCCTACCTTCTAATCTCTATTCACAAACGATATATTGGTATTATTTTTGCATACAAAAAACCATTAATAATAAAACATATGAGCAAAAATGTATCCGACCAATTGGTCGAAATGTTAGTACAAGCAGGCGTAAAAAGAGTTTATGCCATTACCGGCGATAGCCTCAACCCTGTGAACGACGCCATCCGTCGCGATGGTCGCCTTGAGTGGATACACGTCCGCCACGAGGAATCAGCGGCTTATGCTGCCTCTATGGACGCCGAACTAAACGGCATAGGCTGTTGTATGGGAAGTTCAGGACCTGGACACGTGCACCTTATCAACGGACTCTACGACGCCAACCGCTCAGGCAACCCTGTGATTGCCATTGCCAGCACCTGCGCCACCCATAAATTCGGTACCCACTGGTTCCAAGAAACCAACCCCTTCTTGCTGTTTCAAGATTGCAGTAAATATGTATATGTAGCCAATACTCCAAAACAGTTCACCACAATGATGCAACGCGCCATACAAACGGCTATCAACGAGAAAGGCGTGGCGGTGTTGGGACTCCCTGGTGATGTGGCAGGCGCCGACCTCGAAGAGGTTCCTACTGCTACACAAACCTTCTTAGCAAAACCCGTAGTGCGCCCTTCCGATAGTGAACTCGACAAATTATCAGCCGTACTAAACGACGCTAAAAACAAGAAAATAGCCCTTTACTGCGGTCACGGTTGTCAGTATGCGGTGAAAGAAGTAGAACAGCTTGCCGAAACCCTTAAAGCGCCTATCGTGGCTTCTTTCCGTGGCAAAATATTCTTCGACCGCACCGATAGCCCTTATATAGCGGGAATGAACGGCTTGCTCGGACACCGTTCAGGTTATGATGCTTGCGCCAAAGCCGATGTGCTCGTAATGCTCGGCACCGACTTCCCTTATGCGGAGTTCTTACCTAAGAAAAGCACCATTATCCAAATAGATGAACGCCCCGATATCATTGGGCGTCGTGCCAAAGTAGATTACGGCTTTGCTGGCGATGTGAAGGACACCATTACCGCCTTATTGCCTAAACTCACTCCTCGCACTGATGATAGTTTCCTCAAAGACATTCACAAAGAGTATTTGGATCTCGAAAAATCATTAGATGATTACACCAAAAAGAAAACCGAAGAGAACCAAATAGACCCCGAATATGCGGCTAAACTTTTGGATAAATACGCCGCCAACGATGCTATTTTCACTGTCGATACAGGTATGAATGTAGTGTGGGCAGCGCGTTTCATCAAAGGTACGGGCAAACGTTACCTCACCGGTTCGTTCAACCACGGTTCTATGGCAAACGCCCTCCCAATGGCAATTGGGGCAGCAGCTTCCTCCAAAGGCAGACAAGTGGTAGCAATGTGTGGCGATGGCGGGCTATCAATGCTCTTGGGCGATTTGGCTACCCTGATGCAATACCAATACCCTGTGAAGATATTTGTGTTCAACAACCGTTCGCTCGCAATGGTAAAACTCGAAATGGAAGTATCGGGCTACCTCGATTGGCAAACCAATATGGTAAACCCACCTTTTGACAAACTCGCCGAGTTGATGAACATCAAAGGTTATGAAGTACGCAAAACCGAAGACCTCGAAGCCACCGTAAAAGCAGCTTTCGAGCACGACGGACCTACTTTGGTGAATATCTACACCAATCGCGATACCTTAGCGATGCCTCCTCATATCACTTTTGAACAGATGAAAGGTTTTGCGACCAACATCATCAAGAAGATAGGTCAAGGCGACTTTGCAGAAGCCAAAGGCAGTATTGCCAACAGTATGAAACACATCAAGGACGTTTTTTAGATGTTAATTTTGATAATAAAAAAGTCGCTAAGCATCTCGCTTAGCGACTTTTTTGTTAATAAGGTTATTTGTTAATAAAAGGGGCTGTCCTAAAAAATAGAACAGCCTCATTTAATTATAATTTTCAAAAGATTACCAACCTGGGTTTTGTTGCCAGTTGGCTCTACCTTGTTCATAGAGAATGTCACTTGGAGAAAGAGGCCAAACCATTTTATAATTCCCCGCAGGGATATTAAGCTGGTAATACTGGTCAGCAGGGTCTGAAACAATAGCACTGAGGTTCTGAGGAGTACCACGTACTACGCCCAAATTCCAACGCTTGATGTCTGCCATACGGAAGCCCTCGAAAGCAAGTTCGCGGTTGCGTTCGTTTTGAATCTCTGTCCAAAGGTCGGTATAGGTTACACTACCGATACCACGAGCGGTGCGCAATCTGTCTAAGTAGGTTTTAGCATTAGTTTGATCGCCGTTTTTATACGCAGCTTCAGCAGCTATTAGGTATATTTCGGCAATACGGAACACTTTAGGACGGTGCATATAAGTAGACGAACCATTGGGTGTTTGTTTTAGCAAAGGGTTATCGGGGTATTTATTCACCAAATATAAATCGTTGAAAGTAGCACTACCATAGTTAGCAAAAAGCTTTTTGATATAAATAGACTTACGGTAGTCGCTATCGTTATACAAATTTACGAAATCTTGAGTAGGTATTGCTTTTGGCAAATACTTTATCTCAAATCTACGCAATCTGTAGTTCCATTCTCTTTGGTATCCTAAATAGACATCGTTAGCTGAAGGTAATTCGGCAGTATTCCCTATATCATATTTAGCATAGAGCTGTACGATACTTTCTGCTGTATCATCATCTTTCCATACCTTTTCTAAATCACTACTACTACTCACTAAGCTATAACGACTGCCAATAATTGAAGTAGCTGCGGCATAAGCCTCTGCCCACTTGCCTCTATAAAGCAATACACGTGCCTTGAGTGCTGCAACTGCATCTTTGGTAAACTTCTCTGACCCTAAAGCACCTGTTACATCACTAAGGCGAGTTTCAGCTTGTGCTATATCGGCCAAAATAAAGTCGTAAGTCTGTCCTACTGTACTTCTGTTAGGAAAATTGTTGATTGTAGGCCCGCTTAGCAAAGGCAATCCATAAGCAGAAGCCTCGTCGGTAGGGCAATAATGCGTAAGCAGATAGGTGTAGTAATAAGCACGTGCCAAATACAATTCGCCCATATTGTGTTTTATCTGTGCCGCATCGGTGCGGTAATTTTCTTGGGGAATAGTAATAGTAGGAATCCCCTCTAAACCTATATTTATATTTTGTATTGCCCCCCAATAGCGTTGCCAAATAGTTGCTGTAGCTGCATTATTGACAGTAAACAACGTCCAGTTTTGAAAGTTTGTAATCGTTTCGTTAGTACCGTCTCTTAGAGCCATATTCAGGAAATCAGCTTGCAAGTCGGTAGCATACATCGCACTTCCGTATATGTTTGTACGCAATTTACCATACATACCATTCACCCAAAATTGAGCATCTTGTACGGTTTTAAAAGAGTTAGCTTGGCTCAAATCTTCATAAGGTTGTTGGTCGAGGTTGAAACAGCCGGTAAAGAACAGAGGAGCTACTACTAAAATTATTATTTTATAAATCTTTTTCATTGTTTTACATTTTTAAAAATTAACATCTACTCCTAAGGTAAATTGACGAGAAGGAGGATAACCACCTGATGAAATAGCATTATTGTACTCAGGGTCTGCACCTTCGTATTTGGTAAGCGTAAAGATATTGCGGGCAGTAGCATATAAGCGTACTCCTTCAAAGAAATTCAATTGTTTGATAACTTCTTTTGGGAGGCTATAGCTAAGGGTAATATTTTTTAAACGCATAAATGAGGCGTCCTGTATCATACGCGCATCCGATGAATTTACGAAAGTGGTAGTGTTTATCTTAGGGTGGCGGGTGTTATCACCTGGTTTTTTCCAATAGTCTAATATTTTTCTACTTAGGTTGTGATCACCAAACTGGTCAGGATTTTCGGTGTACTTCATATCGTAGTTCCACTTATATTTTTCCAACGAAAAAGAGAATGCCATATCGAGCGAAAAAGTTTTATAGCTGATATTCCAGCCGAATCCACCATTGATAGGGGCTTGCATTTTCTTGCCTGTGGTTTGTCCTAATTTACTAGAGTCGTAAGTAGTTGTTACTCTATTATCATCAGTTACTTGCTCCATACGGTCATCACCTGGTATGTAATACTCCATTTGTCCGGTGGTAGGGTTTACGCCTTTGGGAATAACGGCTGCCCATTCAAGGGCACGACCTAATTTATACCCTATTTCAGAAGAAGGAACCACATTAGAGGTTTTATTGCCAAAAAGAGCGGTTATTTCTTGCTTGTTATAGTTTACGTTGAAGTAAGGACGAATGCTCAAATCTTGATTTTCACTTCTGTAGACTACTGATGAGAAGGTGAAGTCTATCCCACGGTTGCGCATACCCCCTGCATTGTCAAAGAATTGATTTTGCCCTGAAGTACTATTGAGCTCACGGCTTGAAATCATATCGTAAGTCTCGCGGTCGTAGTATTCTATATTGAAAGAAGTACCTCTATCAATCACAATATTAAGCCCTACAGTAGTTTTGCGTTGCTCTTCCCAACGTAGATCAGGATTACCCAAGCTACCTACTGTATAAGCTGTTTTACCTTGATAGAAATTGTCTGGTTTTATGGTAGTGATATGTTTGTAGCCTCCTAAAGCATTTCCTGAAAGCCCTGTACTGAAACGCAAATTGAGGTCTGAAAGCCATTTTACATCTTTCAAAAAGTTCTCTTGTTTGAGTTTCCACATCGCTCCTATTGCCCAGAAGTTACCGTAGTGGTTGTTTTTACCAAAGGCTGACGAACCATCGCGGCGCATTGATAGGTCTAAGAAGTAACGAGTGTTATAAGAGTATTCCACTCTTCCGAAATAAGAATTGAAAGTACTTACAGTCTTTTGGTCTTCTATTCTTTTATCTTTACTACCGTGTCGGAGCATTGTTAGTCCTTCTGAAGGTTGTCCGAAAGTAGTAGCATCTAATTGTTTACTGCTATTTTCAACCGACTCTTGTCCTAATAACACATTGAAGCTATGTTTTTTGTTTTCTCCTAACAGGAAGCGATATTCTAACGTGTTAGTAATTGTTTTTCTGAGTGTACGACTGTTAGACACTGAAGTGTAAGGATTAGGGTCATCGAAAAACTTATAATCTATAAACGAAGGTAACTCTTTTAGTTCTGATTCGCCATACCCGTATTGTATCCCTCCTTGTGTTTTGAATATGAGGTTTTTAATAGGCTCTATAGAGACGAATCCCGAAGGCAAGAAGTCATCGGAAAAAGAGTTGCTAGGGTGTGTTTCGGCATAGTAGTCGGGGTGGTAGAAACCAGCTGAACGACTGGTGATTCCAGGGATATAGTTTTTGCGTCTACCATCTTCGTAAGTAGGACTGTAAAGTGGCAAAGCTATCACCTTAGGGGTGTTGAGGGTGGAACCTCCTTCGCGCTCGGTATGTCCTGCTGCAAATGAGAAGCCTGTTTTTAACCATTTAGTGATTTGGGTATTGATACTACCATTGACAGTATAACGACGGTAATCGCTGCGAGGTGCTGTAGAACCCTCTTGGCTGAAGTGCCCAAACGACAAATAATAAGTACTATTATTAGTACCTCCTGAAATAGAGACATCAGTACGTATCAACGGTACAAAATCTCTGAAGAAAACTTTATCCCAACGCGTATTGTAAGGATTATCGGCTAAGATTTTATCTGCTGACTGTCTCGCTACATCCTTGCTTGAACTGAACTTACCTACAGCCAAGTTTACTGCTTCAGGATTTTTTTCTATCCAAAAGTCCATATACTCGCGTGGGGTCATCATATCGTCAAAAAACTTACGGCTAGCGTTAGTAAGCGCTGTAAAGCCGAGTTGGTGACTGATGGTTACGCTTGTACGCTCGTTATTACGCCCTTTTTTGGTAGTGATAAGTATCACCCCATTGGCGGCACGTGCCCCGTAAATTGAAGTAGAAGCCGCATCTTTAAGTACCGTAATACTCTCGATATCATTAGGGTTGAACCTGCTCATCACACTACTGCTTACGGCTATTCCGTCCATTATATAGAGAGGTTCTTGGGTTCTTTCACCTCGTAGTGCGCCTTGGAAGTTGTTATACCCGTGGATAAGGATATCGCTATTGCTACCAGGGCGACCTGAATCGCTGGTTACCACTACCCCTGCTAATCGTCCTTGTAAAGCATCGGATACGCTGGCTACCGGAGCGGCACTCACATCTTTACCTTGTACTTGTGCCACTTGTGCGACGGTGCGGCTGGCGAGCTTAGGAGCTCCATAGCCGGTAACCACCATCTCTTCAAGCTCTTGTACATCGTCCTTCATCACAATGTCTAAATGTTTAGAGCTTGCTGTGATTTTCTTTTCGATAGTTTTCATCCCCAAAAAGGAATATTGCAGCACATCGCCTACTTTGGTTTGAATGGTGTACTTTCCATCCATATCGGTGGCAGCACCGTGCTGGGTACCTTTCACCAATATCAATACGCCTAATAAAGGCTCGCCTTTTTCATCTTTTACAGTTCCTGAAACTTCTATGTTTTGTGCAAACATTGCAAAAGTAGCTGTTAAGAAGAAAATCCACGTGTAAAATAACTTTAGCTTCATTTTTCTGTTTAAAAAATTAGGGCGCAAAGATAATAACAATTCGCAAAATCACAAATAAATAACAATAGGATTTTATTGCTTTTTCCGTTTTTGCAAAAAGTTGTAAGCATTGGTAACAAGGTTGTAACACAATAACAACAGTAAAAAGAGGGATAATAGCTATCTACTAATTTGGTAATTTGCTAATTACGCCGTACCTTTGCCGCCTGAAACTTAAAAACAAAACACTATGGACTTTCTGCAATTAGCACAAAATCGTTATACTACTAAACATTACAGCGATAAACGCATCAGTGATAGTGATATCGCTAAACTCAAAGAAATATTACGCCTCGCTCCTTCATCTATCAATTCACAGCCTTGGCAATTTGTTTTCATAAGCGATGAGGTTACTAAAGAGGCTTTCGCCAAAGCGTCGTTCATCAATGAAGAACGCGTGAAGCAAGCCAGCCATTTAGTGGTATTTATGGCGAATAGCGCTTTGCCTTCATTTGAGAAAAAGCTCGCTAAAGCTGCTACCGAAACAGGACTCAACTTCTATCATAAAATACAAAAACCCAAAGGTGATGTAGGACTTTATGCGTGGATGAACAACCAAGTGTATATTGCATTAGGATTTTTCCTCAGTGCGTGTGCGGCAATGGGTATTGATAGCACCCCTATGGAGGGCATTGTCAATACTGAATACGACAGACTTTTAAACGAACCTGAATACACTACGCTCTTTGCCGTGGCGATAGGCTATCGCGACCCTGAGGACAGCAATCAGTTGCACTTGCGACCTAAATCGCGCTTGCCTTTAGAAGAAGTAGTAAAGGATTTTAAATTATGACCCAAAAACGCGATATACGCGCTCTTACTAAAGAAGAACTCCGCACTTTTTTTGAAAGTAATGGCGACAAGGCTTTCCGCGGCAACCAAGTATACGAATGGTTGTGGCAGAAAGGGGTGCATACTTTCGACGAGATGACCTCCCTGCCCAAAGCTACACGCGAGATGCTTGCTGAACACTTCAGTATCAACCATATCAAAGTAGATGTGATGCAGCGCAGTAACGATGGTACGATTAAAAACGCTGTGCGCCTGCACGATGGCTTGTTGGTAGAGTCGGTGCTAATTCCTACCGATACCCGCACGACAGCCTGCGTATCAAGTCAGGTGGGGTGTAGTCTCAACTGTTCGTTTTGTGCCACTGCTCGCTTAAAACGTATGCGCAATCTTCTACCCGATGAGATATTCGACCAAGTGAAAGTAATCGACGAGCAGAGTCGGGCTTTCTTTGGTCGTCCGCTTTCTAACATAGTGTTTATGGGAATGGGCGAACCGCTGATGAACTACAACAATGTACTGAAGGCAATCGACAAGATTACTTCGCCTGAAGGCTTAGGAATGTCGCCCAAACGCATCACGCTATCCACTTCGGGTATCCCCAAATTGATAAAAAAAATGGCTGATGACGAGGTAAAATTCAAATTGGCAGTATCTTTGCATTCAGCCATTGGCAGTGTGCGCACAGGCATTATGCCTTTCAATGAGCAATTTCCGTTAGAAGAACTGCGAGAAGCTTTGGCATATTGGTACCAAAAAACTAAAAACCGCATCACCTACGAGTATGTGGTGTGGAAGGGTATCAACGACCAGAAAAAGGATGTAGAGGCGCTGATAAAATTCTGCAAATTTGCTCCTTCTAAAGTGAATCTCATTGAGTACAACCCCATAGACGACGGTGATTTTCAACAAGCCGACCCTAAGGCGCTTGAACTTTACCAAACAATGCTTGAAGCAGCAGGTATTACTGTAACCGTGCGCCACTCACGCGGTAAAGACATCGATGCTGCCTGCGGACAATTAGCGAATAAGAAAGCTTAGGGGTCAGGTGTCAGGGGATAGGTGTTAGGTATAGAGCCCTAACAATAGTATAAAAAATAATTAAAAAACCAACAAAATGAATAAAATAAAAGACTTTAAAGATTTGATTGTTTGGCAAAAAGCAATGGATCTTGCTGTTGAAGTTTATCAGTTAGTAAAAAAACTACCTAAAGAAGAACTTTTTGCTTTAAGTGACCAAAAGTTCTAATGCCGAATTAGAAACACAATTATTACTTTGTGTTAAGATTAATTATTTAAACAATTCAGATATTGAAAAAGCTTTGGGTTTAATAAAAGAAGTAGGAAAAATGCTTAATTCTTTACAAAAGAGCTTAATTTCTCCCACCCTGAAACCTGAAGCCTGAGACCTAAAACCTGAACATGGAAGTATTTTTAATAAAAGCGACTCAATTAATTCTGAGTCTTTCAATTTTAGTAGTCCTACACGAATTAGGACATTTTATCCCTGCTAAACTCTTCAAAACAAGAGTAGAAAAGTTTTTTCTTTTCTTTGATGTGAAGTTTTCTCTCTTCAAAAAGAAGATAGGTGAAACTGTATATGGCATCGGGTGGCTACCACTGGGCGGCTACGTGAAGATTGCCGGTATGATTGATGAGAGTATGGATAAAGAGCAAATGGCGCAACCTGCACAACCGTGGGAGTTTCGCTCTAAACCTGCGTGGCAACGCCTTATCATTATGATAGGTGGGGTAACCGTGAATTTGCTCTTAGGGTTCTTTATTTACTCAATGATTCTCTTCGCTTGGGGGCAAGATTACCTCAAACCCGAAGGTGTGAAAGATGGTTTTGCCGTTACTCGCACTATGCGTGCTTATGGTTTTAAAAATGGCGACATTGTAACCGCTATCGATGGCAAGCCTTTGGAGAATGTGTTGGAAGCCAGCAAACACATTTTGTTGCGCGACCCCAAACAGCTTACCGTACAAGGCATCGACGGCAATACACGCACTCTTTCTCTTCCCGAAAACATAGGTAAAACCCTTTATTTACGCGGTGAAACTGCTCCTTTTAGCATCAAAACAAAAGCTATTATCGATACCGTTTTTCCAGAATCACCAGCAGCTAAAGCAGGCTTGCAAAAAGGCGACAAATTAGTAAGCATTGGCGGAGAACCTATCTACTACTTTTCGGATGTGCCTCCTGCCCTTACGATGGCTCCTGTGGGTACTCCCGTGAGTGTGATGATAGAACGCGACGGAGTAGCCAAAGAACTAAAAATAGTTCTCGGTGAAGAGAAAAAAATGGGAGTTTCGGCAGGACAACGAGAAGGCGAAGTACAGCTTTCACATAAAAATTACTCTTTAGGAGCTGCCTTAAGTCACGGAACTGCTTATGGTTACAATGTGTTGCGCGACTATGTTTCGCAATTTAAATTTGTATTCACCAAAAAAGGAGCAAGTGAAGTAGGAGGTTTTGGCTCTATAGGCAAACTTTTCCAAGATAATTGGAACTGGCTTTCTTTCTGGCAAATCACTGCCTTCCTCTCTATCGCTTTAGCCTTTATGAATATCTTACCTATCCCAGCCTTAGACGGCGGACACGTGGTGTTCCTCCTCTACGAAATGGTAACCGGCAGAGCTCCTAATCAAAAAGTATTAGAATACGCTCAAATGGTAGGATTTGTAATCCTCATTGCTATCTTGCTATATGCCAATGGTAGCGACTTGTATAGAGCAATATTTAACAAGTAAATGAAACACATCTACTTCATCATATTATTCTTGAGTTTTGGGGCTCTGCAAGCGCAGAGCCTTGAAAAGGTGCGCGCCGCCTATACTACGGCTTCCGATAGCAAAGAGAACGCTACAGCTTTTGCAGAGCTGATAGCCAATGCTCCCACTACCGATGTAGTGCTAAGCGCCTATAAAGGGGCGAGCAAAATGATACTGGCAAAATTTGGAGGTGGCAGAGTTGGCCTACTCAAAGAGGGTAAACCGCTGTTAGAAAACGCGCTCAAACAACAACCTCAAAACGCTGAACTTCACCTCATACGCCTCAGTGTACAAGAACACTTGCCCAAAGTAGTGCCTTATCGCAACAATATCACTGCCGATAAGGATTTTATACTCGCACACTACGCTCAGCAATCCACTGAACTACAAAAACATATAGCAGGGTTTGTAAAGAAGTCGAAAGTGTTTAACGATGAAGAGAAAAAGAAGTTAAATTTGCAATAAACTCATAAATATGGAACTTACTATAAATATCAATGCACAACCATCTAAAATAGATGCTTTTCTAAATTTTATAAAATCTCTTGATTTTATAGAAGTTACTAATATTAAAAAGAGTGAAGAAACTTTAAATCCACAACAGAAAAAGTTTAAGAAAAAACTTTTTAATGCTTTGAATGAGCTAAAAGAAGCAAGAGAAGGCAACGTAAAATTAGGTAATTTAGACGATTTGCTCAATGAAATATGAATTTATTGTTAAAAAATTAGTTGAAGAATATCGTGGAGAAGAATAAAATTTGCGTTTTAATTCCTACTTATAACAATGCTAAAACCCTCGCGCGCGTGATTGATGGGGTGTTGCATTATACCTCTCATATTATCATAGTGAATGATGGCGCAACCGATGCTACTCCCGATATACTTGCTCGTTACCCCCAGCTCACTATTATTCATCTTCCCAAGAACAAAGGCAAAGGCAATGCTCTGCGCATAGGCTTTGACAAAGCCCGCAATTTAGGCTACGACCACGCCCTTACCATCGATTCCGACGGACAACATTACCCCGAAGATATCCCCGTATTTATAGCCGCTATAGAAGCTGAAAATGAACCTACTCTGCTGGTAGGTAGCCGCAATATGTCCCAAGATGGCGTACCTAAGAAAAGTAGCTTCGGACATAAATTTTCTAACTTCTGGTTTCATCTCGAAACGGGGGTCAATCTCCCCGATACACAATCGGGATATAGGTTATATCCTTTGCATCACATTCCTAAGAAATATTATACCGAAAAGTTTGAGTTTGAAATAGAAATTTTGGTGCGTAGCAGTTGGAATGGGGTACAACTAAAAAATGTACCTATACAAGTGTTGTACGACCCCGAGGAACGCGTTTCTCATTTTCGACCTTTCCGCGATTTTATGCGTATCAGCTTGCTCAACAGCGTGTTGGTACTTATCGCGCTTTTCTATATCAAGCCGCGTAATTTCTTTAGAGATGCCAAAAAAAAGAGCCTCAAACGCTTTATCAAAGAAGATATATTAGAAAGCGACAGCAGCGATAGTGTGAAAGCAGGTTCAGTAGCATTAGGTGTATTCTTTGGCATTGCGCCTTTTTGGGGTTTTCAAACCATACTTACTATCACTTTGGCAGTATTCTTCAATTTGAATAAAACTCTGGCTTTTATCTGCTCTAACGTGAGTATCCCCCCGATGATACCTGTGCTTATTTTTTCTTCTCTTAAAATAGGTACTTTTTTTGTAGGAGGCACCATTCTGCCACAAGGCGACCTCACAGCAATGGAATATATCCAAAACAATTTGTTACAATATTTAGTAGGAAGTTTTACTTTGGCAATTAGCGCCTCATTGTTGTTAGGGTTGCTCACTTATGGATTGTTGAAATTGAGAAAAAGATAATTTTTCTTGCTTCGTAAAAAAGTAAAGCATTATAAAACCTTTTTTACAAAAGGCAACTGATGCTTATTCCTCTTTTATCTTTTACATTTGAACTTTTCTATTATAGGTTATCTAATTTAAAATATATTTTTCAAAAAAAATAACCATTCATAACTAACGTCCAGCCAATGCACGTTGGGAGCTTGTACTGAGAATAAAAGAACTCAAAAAGAAAGTGACAAAATAATTCAAAATAAAATAAATGATAGCAAAAGAATATATCCCTATTTATATTGTATTAATAGTTCTTACACTTTTTTATATAAAGGATAAAAGAAAGAAGAAAAATGATGACAACCCAATGAATATAGCAAGGGTATTTGATTCAGTTATACTAATAATAATACTTTTGGTATTAATTATATTATCTATTTTTAAATAATAGGCAATATCCCAGATGGGTAATGTTCCAAATAGGTGCAAAAAATACAGCGAAAATTAATTTTATGATGAATATACAAAGAGAAAATGGTATTGATGAAGTGAATTGTGCTTTCAGAATGCTGAATATGAGTCTTGATCAATTTGTTGAGATACAACATTCAATGGTAAGTTTAGACTTAGACTTTGAGATGAATGAGGAGTATAGAAACATTATTATAGATATGAATCACAAAGAAGATGTCAATACAATTATTCAACTTTGTAAAAAATTCAATATTAAAAAAGGAAATATATATTGTTCTATCATATCATCTTATGACAATGGAGGTTTTAGACTTCCTTCGTATATTATGTATTTGATAAAAGAAATGCAGGAAATAGAATTGGATTTTTCATTTGTAGTATGTTGATAATGTTCTAAATATATTAAAAGTGTTTAAACACAAAATTACTAATTTTTCGAGAACTTTTACTTTATTTAAAAAGTTTTGAGGTGTCAAAATAAATTCACATATTTGCACTCTGAAAACTAATATATTACGAATTTATTCAAAGGACAAAGCCTCTTAGAGTTTACTGAACGCTTTAAAACTGACTTAGATTGCGAAGAATATTTAGCTTCCATAAAATGGGAAAAAGGGTATTGTTGCGTAAATGCGGACATACAAAATACCAAGTTCGCAAAGATTTTTCACGCACTTGCAATATCTGTTCAGATACAGAAAGTCCTACAACTGGAACTTTGTTTCACAAGCTAAAATTTAGACTTCTCAAAGCATTTTATATATGTTTTGAGATGTCAACAACTACAAAAAGTCTATCAGCATCACAAGTTGCTCGCCGTTATGATATTAGTCGACAGACAGCACATTATTTTATGCACAAGGTTCGTGAAGCTATGAAATCCAGTGAGTCACAGAAAATGGATGGCAAAGTGCAAGTCGATGAATTTACCATAGGAGGAAAAGAAGAAGGAAAACAAGGTAGAAGTTATGACACAAAGAAAAAGAAAGTTCTTTGTGCGATACAACTTAGTAACCAAGGTAAAGTTAAACGTTTTTATGCATTTAAAATTCCTGACTATTCCTCAAAATCATTACGAACAATATTTGATAAACACATTGATAAGACAGCTTATATAACGACTGATGAATGGAAAGGCTATAGACCTATAAAGGACTATAATATAACTCAAAAACCGAGTAATGACGGAAAGAATTTTCCTATATTACACAAAGTAATACACCAAGTAAAATCTTGGATAAGAGGTATATATTCTTGGGTTTCAGAGTTTAATATAGACCGCTATTTAGCTGAGTATAGTTTTAGAATCAATCGCTCACAAAGCAAAGAGACTATCTTTAACAATCTAATAAAAAGATTGATTGAAAGAAAACCTATTTTCCAATCTCAGTTGGTATGCCCTTAACTTGACACCTCAAATTAATTATTTTTTATAAAGAGTTTTCAATTCA
>NZ_KB291378.1:170776-184140 GCF_000318295.1 Capnocytophaga sp. oral taxon 326 str. F0382 | reverse complement strand
ACTTAGATTGCGAAGAATATTTAGCTTCTTTAAAAAGGGAAGACGGATATTGCTGTCGCAAATGTGGTCATAAAAAATATCAAATCCGAAAAGATTTTTCGCGTACTTGTAATATCTGTGGAGATTAGGAGAGAAAATTATGCAGGTAAAATTAGATAAAATTTCAGAGTGGACGACTACGGGATTCAAGCTAAGCAATGGTGCCTATCAATATGCTCCCATAAATGCAAAAAATCATTTTGCACGAGGAAAAGACGAATTTGTTATCTGGAGCAGCGACGATGACGGCAATTGCTACGGTATCGTTTGGATAAAGGCGGGGCAATGGTCATTCATTCCGTCTCCCGCACAAAAGAAAAGCTGGAATAAGCCCGTTTTGTTGGATACAGGTTCCGATATTTTAATTATTAGCAGAGAAGACAAAAAAGTCTGG
Organism: Capnocytophaga sp. oral taxon 326 str. F0382; assembly: GCF_000318295.1. Taxonomy (NCBI): domain Bacteria; kingdom Pseudomonadati; phylum Bacteroidota; class Flavobacteriia; order Flavobacteriales; family Flavobacteriaceae; genus Capnocytophaga; species Capnocytophaga sp. oral taxon 326. The sequence goes on along the minus strand of NZ_KB291378.1, from coordinate 183,707 downwards.
TGGGTGTCGTCTCCCGAGCAGAAACCGTGCGAAGTAGTAAGTGAAAACTTGTGCGCTGCAGAGAATATCACGGAGATTTCTACACTTGGCGAAAACGGGGTTTATCCGATTATTTGCCGTGTCGACGGAGAGGTATTTGCCGCAAATAGTTTTACCTCTCTACACTATGACAATGAGACACATACGCTGCATTGGGACAAGCAACTCACCCCTGTGTTTACAAATGAAAAAGTCCGAAGCAATTTTATGCTATCCTTAGGACGGGCAGAGGGTATCTATCACAAAATGGATTTTAGTTACTCCTATCCCCAGATAGGTAGCCTTATGATAAAAGATAATTCGATTTATGCCTTCGTGGAAGCAGATACAATAAATCCTTGCAGCTTATCACAATTCAAGTATTATTGGTACCTCGAACTCACCCAAGACGGTATCTACAAGAGGAAAATATGGGGAAAGGAAAAATTGGAAAAGCTTACACAAAAACAAGGCTTGAGGGGAAAATTCAGCGCCCAAAAAGAATATCTAATCCTATCTCCGATTTTCAAGACAGATGAATGGAAAGGAAACCAAAAACTGTTGAGATTGTCTGACTTGGAGCTTCTGGATATTACATTCCCAAGGGGATATTCTAAATTCAGGATTATGGATATTTGGGATAATTACGTATTTATCAGCGACGAGGCATACCATATCGCCCTCTGCAAAATGGTGGTATAGATGATTTATTGTATCTTTGCACAAAGTTACTGAATTTTGGTGTTCTTTTTTCTCAAACACAAATTACTAATTTTCGGGAACTTTTATTTTATTGAACAGCTTCTTCATAAAAAACAGAATGTATGATTTATTACAAAATATCTATTTTCATCATTTTATCACTTGCTTTAAAATGTGCAATGGGGAAAGGTGATAATAATCAAAAGAATAGTATAAGTAATTCAACTCTTATTGAAGGGGTAAATACTTCAGCATCATTCATAAAGAACATTGAATTAAAACAATACAAATACAAAGGCTCCTATATTGAAGATTTAAAATTAGATGATTTTCAAAAAAAGGATTTTCGCTTGGAGTTTTTCAAATTTTTAAAAGAACAAGAATTTGAAAAAGAAGAATATGCTCAAGTTTTTTTCATAAAACTATTGTTAGTTCGCATTGAACAGAAAGATGAAGCTATTTTATATGATATTTTGAATCATATTTTTAAAGATGATTCATTAGGATATTATTTAGAAGATTATAATGTATATTTATACCAACTTTTCTTATATAAACCTCATTTTTTCATTAAAAACGCCTATAAATATGGTGATTCTTCAATAATTGATTACATCAATCATTCTTTGCCAAACGCTTTGCTCACAAACGAAAAAACTATCAAAAACGATATGGGTGAAATCATAAAAGATAGTGATAATCTGCTTTTGATAAGCGAACAACAAGTCGACCTTTTTTCATTAGCAGCATTAAAGAATAAAATCAAGAAACAGAGTGTTATAGAAGTTTTTTATGCCCCTTCGCTTAAAACAGGATGGAAAGAGAAAACTGCTGTTTATTACAATATTTACAATTGTATTAACGAAGAAATTTCAACATCCTTAACCGTAGAAGAAAGAAAATATTTTGAAGAAAATTTTTACCCAATGTTTCAAGATTATATTGTAAAAAACAAATAAAAAGAAGCCTGTCCCACCGCAGATAAAATGTTAAATATCCTTTTTTTCTTGCTTTGTAAAAAACTAATTACTAACTTTGTAGCGGAATTTTAAAACCTTTATAATATGAAAAAATCCATACATTATATATTGCTCACTATAACCATTATATCATTTATTCCTATTTATATGAATGGTTTTGCTGGATATCAACTCAATAAATGGTTAGTAGCATTGTCATACACAGTGTTAGTTGGTAATATTTTTGTTATTGGCTATTTTGCCAGCCAGAGAAAAAAGTGTTAACTCACTTCAATCTCAATTTTTAATCTTAATATCTTATTTATTATGAAACCTTTTTTAAGAAAAGATGTAAAAAGCGTCTTATTTGTGTTAGTAACCATCGGTTTTTTTGTAGAAATAGCCTTTCTATGTTTTGCAAATTTAAATGGTAGAGATGTATTAAGCAATAGCCTTACAGCATTGGTATGTTTGCTTTCAGCTATTTCTATAGGTTTTGCTTTACAAAAAGAAAGACAAAAAGAATAATATTTGTTCATAAGTAACTCTATCTTCTCAAATGAAACATCTTTTATTTACGCTAATATGTTTAGTGAATACCTCTTTTGCACAAAAAATAGATTTCTTTGAAAAATTAGATTTTAAAGATTTAGTTTTTTATGGAAAAGAAATTAGTTTTGCTATGCAAATAACAGGTAATACCGAAAAAAGTTGTAAAGGGAATTTTAAAATTTCATCTAACACGTACGAAATAGAAAATTGCACTCTTAGCGAACAAGAACCTACTAATATAAAAGATATAAACCAGATTAAAGAATTACTGAAATTTGCTGTGCGTACCTCAAACGCTATGTATATCTCTCTTTATCAATATGATGCACATAATAAGGGAAAGTTTAAAACTTCTTATATGTCCGATAATACTTGGAAACTCACTTGTGCCGACAAGGCGACAAGAGAGATGATGCAGTTAAGTAAAAACGATAAATGTTATTTTATGGTTACCCTAAACGAAGAGGGGTATATTACTCAAATAAAATCGGTTATAGAGGGCATAAGGGAAGATATTGTGCATTATACAACGCAATATCTATCACCTGAAGATGCTGAAGCCTTAGGAGGAGCGATGGGCAAACTCTTTGTAGGTAATACTCTTGTAGCTTTTTTTACTGATATAGAAGGTAAGTTTTTGGATAAACAGACTGGTAATACTCTCCATTTTCAATTAAAAACTAATCCATTATAAAACCTTTTTTAACTTTTATGAATCCCCGAAAACCAATTCTTATTATCACAATGCTATTGCTCGCTTTGGGCATACCATTTATGCTGTTATAGAATACCTGCACAATCAAGGGAAAATCGCTCCTTTTTTATCAGGAGTTTTATTCGTTATTCTTTTTTCAAAATTGTATTTCGATACTAAAAAGAAAAAGAAAATAATTGATTATTTCGCACTATTCTCTTCTTTTTAATAGATTCCTTTGTCCTTTAAAATATTATTTATAATTTTGCGGGAAATTTGTACTAATGAAAGAAACTACCGAAATTACCCTCAATAAATCACAACTCCCCTCTTGGCTGGCAACATTCAGCGCTACCCAAAAACCTCAGCATATTATCATTACACTACCCGAAGAGGAACATTGGCTCAAAAAAGACCTCAAACCGCTTGCTTCGTTTGCAAAACAGTACAGCCAGCAACAAGCAAAATCGGTGGTGGTGGTGCAACGCGCTTTGGCTCTCGAAGATTTTGAACTCAGCCTGCACATCGCCCCTACCCTACAAGAAGCCTACGACCTTATTGAACTCGACGAAATAGAACGCGACTTATGGAAGTAACTATCTTAGGTTGCCACAGTGCGACCCCTCGCTCTAATGCCCGCCCCTCGGCTCAACTGCTCGAAATGCGCGGTCATCTGTTCCTCATCGATTGTGGAGAGGCTACCCAAATCGCTCTCCGCAATGCCAATGCTAAATTCTCCCGCATCAAGCACATCTTCATATCTCATCTCCACGGCGACCATTTCTATGGACTTTTCGGACTTATTTCTACTTTCCAACTCCTTGGTCGTGAAGCCGAAATGCATATCTACGGACCTAAAGGCATCAAAGAAGCAGTGTTACTCGTGCTTAAACTCGGTGGGGCTTACACACCTTTCCCTTTGTATTTTCACGAACTATCTTCTAAAAATTCTGAACTCTTATACGAAGATGATAAAGTATTAGTGCGCACTATCCCGCTGCAACACCGCGTCTATACCAATGGTTTCCTATTTCAAGAAAAAGAAGGTGAACGTCGCCTGAATATGGATGCTATCGCCCGATACCCCGAGATTGAAGTATGTGATTACCAGAATATCAAAAATGGAAAAAACATTACTTTAGAGAATGGTAAAACTATTGCCAATACCGAGCTCACTTTTGAGCCTCACCGTCCGCAAAGTTACGCCTATTGCAGCGACACTGTTTATTTAGAAGATTTAGCGACCGAAATACAAAGAACAAGAGTGATTTACCACGAATCTACTTTCTTGAAAATCAACGAAGAACTCGCTGCCAAAACAATGCACGCTACCGCCTACCAAGCAGGGCTTGTCGCCAAAAATGCTCAGGCTGAAGCGCTTATTTTAGGGCACTATTCCTCTCGCTACCCCGATGTAAATATGTTTAAACAGGAAGCGCAAGAGGTTTTTATGAATGTTTTGTTAGCTGAAGACGGAAAAAAGTTTGTTTTTGAAAATTAGCATTGGCACTGTTTTTGAGGAAATTGCCAACTGAAAAACTAATTATCAACAACAGCAAATGAAAACCTTTTTTTTTAGCCTTTTGGCAAGTGTCTTCACTTTGGGATGCGCTAACGGAACCGCTACTAACCAACAAGTTTCAACTAACAACAAGAACCTCAACACCGAGATGAAAGAACAAAATTACTCCAATGCTAATACTACCGACATTTATTTTGCAGGAGGCTGCTTTTGGGGCACTGAACACTTTTTCAAGCAAATACGCGGAGTACTCGCTACCGAAGTAGGTTATGCCAATGGCAACCTCTCGAAAGCGCCCAGCTACCGCCAAGTGTGCGTGGGTGATACAGGTTTTGCCGAAACGGTGAAAGTTACCTACGATCCTCAACTCATCAACCTGAACCAACTACTCGACCTCTATTTCAAAATCATCGACCCTACTTCTCTCAACAAACAGGGCAACGACCGCGGCACTCAGTACCGCACGGGTATCTACTATACAAATGAAGCTGAAAAACCTCTTATCGAGAAAGCTATTGCCATAGTGGCAAAACAATACTCACAACCCATAGTGGTAGAGGTTCTTCCGCTAAAAAACTTCTACAAAGCCGAAGAATATCATCAAGATTATTTAGACAAAAATCCGCAAGGATATTGCCATATTTCACCCGCTTTGTTTGAGTTGGCTCGCCAAGCAAACCCCGCTCCTGCCGAGAAGACTTTCAAAAAAGCTTCTAAAGCCGATCTCCGCAAGCAACTCACCCCCGAACAATACGCTGTAACTCAAGAGAGCGCCACCGAACGTCCGTTTGCTAATGCTTATTACGATGAATTTCGCGAAGGTATTTACGTGGATATCACCACTGGTGAACCGCTTTTTGTCTCTACCGATAAGTTTGAATCGGGATGTGGATGGCCAAGTTTCTCTAAACCTATCGACAACAAGCTCATCGCTGAAAAAACGGATACTTCTCACAATATGACCCGTACCGAAGTGCGCAGCAAATTAGGCGATGCTCACTTAGGGCACGTGTTCAACGATGGGCCTAAAGATAAAGGCGGCTTGCGTTACTGCATCAATAGTGCATCGTTGCGCTTTATCCCTAAAGAAGATATGGAAAAAGAAGGTTATGGCCAATATCTTCCTTTATTAGACACTAAAAATACCCAAAACACTAAAAATAAAACTAAAACTACTAAGAAAAATAAGAAGAAATAAACACTGATGAAGAAAATTTTATCATTTATAGGACTCCTTTTTTGCGCCATAGCCTGCAAAAACGCTTCAGCTCCAGCAACAGGACAAATTATCGCTCAGCAAGAGATTACTAACCAAATTTATTTTGCTGCCAAACCTATTGTATCGGCTCACCGCGGTGGTGGCGGCGAAGGTCTCAAAGGATACCCCGAAAACTGCTTGGAAAGCATTCAGTATCTTTCTACTAAGGGAGTGCACAGTTTTGAAATTGACATTTTTGAAAGTGCCGATGGTGATTTGCTTTTGATGCACGACAACAGTTTAGGTCGTACTGCAACGGGCAAAGGTGAAGTTTCGGCTATGTCTACCGCCGATTTACTCAAAGAAAATCTAAAAGATGAGTTCGGCAATGTAACTCAGTTTAAAATTCCTTATTTAAAAGATGTATTAGCGTGGTGTAAAGCCAATCACGGATACCTAATGCTCGATTTCAAAAAAGGAATTTCTTACCAAAAAGTAGTAGATTTAGTACGTGCTGAAGGTATGGAAGCCCAAGTGGTACTCATCAGCTATAATACCGAGCAAGCCAAAGCGCTCTACAAAGTGGCTCCAGAGATGTTGCTCTCGGTAAGTGTGCGCAACAACGATGAGTTAGAACGTATATTGCAAACGGGTATCCCCAAAGAAAAATTGGTAGCCTTTACAGGTATCAAAGTAGCTCCTGATGCGCTCTACCAACGTTTGAACGAACTGAAAATCCCTGCTATTTTGGGTACTTTAGGAAACTTAGACAAGCGTGCAGCGACTAAAGGTGATCATCTTTACAAAGAATGGGCGCAAAAAGGTATTCAAATTTTCTCTACTGATAGACCTCTTTCCCTTTCATTTTAAACTTCGGGCAAGTACTGCCAATAACGCTTAGGCATATTCCTGAGCTGGTACTTGCTGTTCTTGCGTTCGGCTATGTTGATGTGCTGGAAATAAGTTTTCCAAAGCATTTCATAGCCGTCGGGCAGGGAGGCGGATAGCTTTCCAAATTGTTTATCGGCGGGAGTAAAGGGAAAGACTTCTTCTAAATCGTAAGCAAAACCATAAGCGCGTTGCGGGTCGTAGAGCACCCACTGCTGGTCGGAAAATCTATTTTTGAAGTGAGGAACTACCAAAGCCAGCACATCGTACTCAGGAACTATTTTGGCGAAATACAAATCGCCTACCTTCTCAAAACGCACAAACTCTTTCATTCGGTGTACTTCTCTGCCTACACTTTTGGCAGCCTTGCGTATGGCAGCAATAGCCGTATTTCCATAGTTTTCAAGCACTTGTTCTTCAGGGTATTGTATCATCAACCGGATGGCGGCTAATAGATAGTTTTCCATTCCCTCTTCTTCCGATAGGAAAGCCCTCAAAACCACTGCTTTTCCTTCTTTTCCCCAACATTGTTCTATTTTGTTCAGCACGCGCTCAGCCTTAGCTGCATCGGTGTATACGGTTATTGCTTCCTCAAACAGCGAGGGAGCAAATAGGTGTTGGGCAACGATAGCAACTTCCTCATAACGGTATTCAAAAACTACAAAAACCGCTGTGAGGAAGCCTTCAAAAGTACTATCATATACTAAAATCTTCAAAATTAAGGCGCTATTTTTAGTAAATTAGTCCTATATTCAGCTATTTGGTGATAATTATTGCTAATTGCCCATTCAAAAATCTCTTTTCGTTGGGTTTCGGCTATATTTTTATATATTTTGTCAAATTCAGCTTCAGGAAGTAGTAAAATATACTTAATGATGCGCGTATTGAAAGCAAAACGCTCACTTTTCATCAGTTCAATAAGGTCAGAAGGAGTTTTGATAGCAAAATAATTGAAGTGATTTTCAATTTTAGGGTCTATATCCTTATTGGTAAGTTCAGCGTAGTACAAGAAAAAGAAATCGCCTTGTACGTTGTACTGCTTGAGAATGCGATTCACGGTGTGCTCGTGGCTACCAGTGATTTTGATATCGTCAATAAGCAAGCAGCATTTCCCTTCTATAAAAGTGCGATCGATGTAATAAGTATCATTGGCAATGAGGTTTACGCGTTGTTCGTAGCTCATATTGCCATAATCCTGCACGTAGGTTTGATTGCGGTGTATTTTGGCAGTTACGCAAGATTTGCGATTGTGCTGAAAGAGAAAGTAGTTCAGTTCTTTCTTAAAATAATGACACAGATAGTCGGATGCAGTGGGGATTGCGTAATACGGACTTGGCAAAAGCACAATTTCATCTTGTGCTAAAATAAAATCACTGTGTTGGGCGATAAACCCTGCAAAGAGTTCTTTGCCAAATTGTTCGGCAACAGCTGTGTCGCCAAATTTAAATCTACTGTAGGCGGCTTCGCTAAAAGTACAAGACTCAGCACTTTCTATAGAGTGCAGACTAAAACGTTTATTCATTTAATTTAAATAAGAGTTAAGAGATAAGAAAGGCACACAAACCTGCATTGGTAGCACCTTGTATATCAGCAATAGGGTTATCGCCTATGTGCAGCCACTGAGTTTTTTCAACGGGGCGCAAGGCGTTAGTAAGTTCATAAGCCTTTTGGAAAATCGCAGGGTTAGGTTTGGCAATCCCTTCCTCATCGGAATAGAGTTCAAACGAAAAATAGGACGATAATCCGTAGTACACCAATACCTTATGCAAGGTCTTCCCCTTAATGAAAGCCGTATTGCTCAACAGACTTATGGTCTTCCCTTGTGATTGAATTTCGGCGAAAAGCACATCTATTTTAGGGTCTAACAACTGAGGCATATAATGCAAAAAGAGTGTTTCCTGCTCGGAAAAACACGCTTCCCAATCTGTATGCTCATCTATGGGAACATTCAGCAGTGTGAGTACTCTTTCAAAAAGCGTTTGCTGAGGGATATGCAGCCCTGTGCGTTCACTTTCGGCATTGGCTTGCAAATCTACCTCACGTACTGCCTTGCGCACCTCGTCTAAAGGTGCATTAATGCTAAAATAGCGGCGTAACCATCGGTCTCGTTGTTCTTTGAAAACAGGGTGAGAGCGGATGAGCGTGAGCCACATATCAAATGAAAAGTGCTGGTATTTCTGTAGGTTGATAGTAGTCATTATTGGGGGAGTTCGGGCATTCGTTCGTGATAAGCCGGTGAAGAAAGTGTTTTGAGGAAAGCTACCAAGGCTTCTTTTTCCTTTCTACTGAGGTTCAGAGGCTGCAATAGGCGGTCGGTAGTAGGGAAAAGCGTATCTTTCTTTTGGTTTTCGCGAGGTTCAGGGCGTGGCATTCCTATGTTGTACATTTCCACAACACCCTCAAGATCGGGCATAAAGCCATTGTGCATATAAGGAGCAGTACGTGCCACCTCTCTAAGCGATGGTGTTCTAAAGCTCCCCACATCTTCTTTCTTTTTAGAGTGTTTGTATTTGCCTAAATCCTCGTACATACGTCCGTAATAGGAAAGTCCCACATTGTGAAACTGGTTATCGGAGAAAAGAGGGGTATTGTGACAATTGATGCAGCGCGCTTTGGTGCGGAAAAGGGGTAAGCCTACTACCTCCTCATCGGTAAAACGATTTTTATCCCCACTGATAAAGCGGTCGAATTTGCTTTTGCCACTCACAATAGTGCGTTCGTAAGTAGCGATAGCTTGGGTAATACGTTCGATAGTTATCTTATCGTCACCAAAAGCCTTTACAAAGTAAGGTTTGTAGCCTTTAATTTTGCGAATGCGTTTTACCGATAAATCTTGGGTAGAGTGCATTTCCACGGGGTCGGTCATAGGACCTAAGGCTTGAGCTTCTAAAGTAGCAGCCCTGCCGTCCCAAAAGAGAGAAGTATAATACCCCGTGTTGAGAATAGTCATTGCGTTGCGTACCCCTGTACGGCGGTTATGCCCAAACGACACACTGCGACCATCGCCCCAACCCAATTGCGAATCGTGGCAAGAGGCACAGGATATTTGCCCCGAACGTGACAAACGGGGGTCGAAAAAGAGCAGTTTGCCCAATGTTTTTTTATCTTCGGAGAAAGGATTATCAGCGGGAAAAGGCATTGGAGGTAAAGAGCCTATATCTTGAAAACCAGCTACAAGAGTGCTGTCTAAGGTAGGAGTTTCCCATTTTGTAGGGTCGCCAGAACTATACATCGTTCGCAGTTGAGCGATATATTCGGGGTCGGTGAAGATATCGTCTTTATGGCGTAGCGTAAAAGCCAAAAGACCTAAAATACCAAGTATGATAAGAGGAAATTTCTTCATAGAGAAATGTTAACGAGTAAAACTCTTAGGCAAGCCCACTCTTTTGATTGTTTCCTTAGCACGTGCTAATTTTTCAGCAAAATAAGGATGATTATTATATATATCAAGAGAAGAATCTGGTTCCATCAATATATAATAAGGCGTTTCTTTCTGTACCTTTAAAGGTTTTCGCACCTGTTTATTTCGTTTCGTTGTCATAGTTTACTCTTTTACGTTTGATTACAAATGCTTCATAATTAATATTGGGACGAAAATCTTCCCATTCTTGATTCAAAAGACACTGTAGTTCAAAATCTTTTTCTACTAAATCAAAATATTTCACTATATTCATCTGATATAATCTCGTTCTTGAAGGAGTACTCCCTTCAGCATAAATCCAAACCTCAGGAAATTTTTCTGTAAAAGCATAAATTGCTGAAACTACTGAACTTAGAACTTTTTCAGTATCCCCATTATTAGATACAACTTTGTCATCTAACTCTTTAGTAATAGGATTTATATCTCCAAATCCTAAATTATAAAGACCTTTTTCTATTTCTTGAAAGGAGATAATCTTATGAATCATTCCTTTTTTTCCTTCACTTACAAAAGTATAGGTATCTCCTATTTCATTAGGGATTACTTTATATTTTGGCAGGTTCATAATATTTCAAATGATAGTTTGTTGCTATTATTTTGTAAATAATAGTGCAAAGATAGAGTTTTTCTCAGATATTCCTAAATTTTATCTATAGGTTAGTCTCTTTTTTCAAAAAACTATCTCTCCAATATGGAATGCGATAAGCAAAATCGGTTTTAAGTTTGGTTTTGTCTAATACTGAATAGGAAGGGCGTGTTACTTTGCTAGGAAACTCGACTGAAGTACAAGGTAATACCTCACAAGCATTGCCCGCTTTGGTTACTATAGCCACAGCAAAATCGTACCACGAGCATACTCCCTCATTAGAAAAATGATATACTTCACGCTTACCGCGATACCAAGCATTTTCTATAGCTTGCACTATAAAATCGGCTAAATCGGCAGCATTAGTAGGCGTTCCTACTTGATCGATTACTACTTTTAGCTGGTCGCGCTCGTTGCTAAGTCGCTGAATTGTTTTTACAAAATTATTGCCAAAGCGGAGAGAATAAAGCCAAGAAGTACGGATGATAAGATACTCAATTCCACTGTTTTGAACAGCTTGCTCAGCTGCCAATTTGGTACGACCATACACGCCAAGGGGTTGAGTAGCATCGGTTTCACGATAGGGCGTATTTTTAGTACCTCCAAACACATAATCGGTAGAAATATGGATAAGAGGCAAGTGAAATTCGCTGCACACATTTGCCAAATGAACTACAGCTGTGTGATTGATAGCTTCGGCGGTAGCAGAATCATCTTCAGCTTTATCTACATTGGTATAAGCTGCACAATTCACGATGAGGTCAATAGCGTGCTGTTGAACGAAAGCACGAATAGCCTGGGCATCTGTAATGTCCAAGCTGTCGGCATCGCTAAAATAATAATTGCTTATACGGTGTGTGTTGTTTTGTATTTCGGAACCTAACTGACCGCTGGCTCCGGTTACTAATACATTCATTATTAGTAAGCGTAGCTAAACGCATTGCTACCTACGGTTGCAGCGTACTTATTGTACATTCTGTTAGCATCACCTTTATATTTATCAGGTACACTGTTGCCAAATTTGTTGTACAAGGCTACAAATTTTTCTTTCAAATCAGGAGTAACTTCAGTGTTGAAATTTTCCATATACAAGATTTGTTCGATTAACTTTACAAATTCTTCCATAGCTTTTAACTTTTTTATTAAAATGAATTTTATTCTGTTTTGCGAGGGCAAAGATACGAAGAAAATGCAAAACAACAATGAAATAGTTATCAATTAAAATCAACACGTTATCAACATAGTTATGAACAGGAGTGATTTTACTAATTTACTAATTGGCTAATTGTCAAATTATCCCTATCTTTGCCCCCTGAATTATTAATAAAAACACAATAAAAATGGGAATTTTTGATAAACGCGAGAACTACAAACCTTTTGAATATCCTGAGGTTATGGAGTTCGTAAACGCTATGCACAAATCGTTTTGGGTGCACTCCGAAGTAGAATTTACTGCCGATATTCAGGATTTTAAATCTAATTTATCGACTGTAGAGCAAGAAGCCGTAAAGCGTGCCTTATTAGGTATTGCACAAGTAGAAGTATCGGTAAAAACCTTTTGGGGCGATCTTTATGACCTCTTTCCTAAACCCGAATTTAACGGTCTTGGCGCTACTTTTGCCGAGTGTGAATTCCGTCACAGCGAAGCCTACGCGCGCTTATTGGAGGTATTGGGCTACAACAACGAGTTTGAAAACCTTCTTGAAGTGCCTATTTTCAAAGAGCGCAACAACATACTAAAAGAATACCTCGCTAAAAACCGCGAGAATGCTATGGAGCGCATCCTTTTCTTCACCCTTATTATAGAGAACGCCTCTTTGTTCAGTCAGTTTGCTACTATTTTATCGTTCACACGTTTCAAAGGTTATTTGAAAAATGTAGCCAACATCATTGCTTGGACTTCTATTGATGAGCAAGTGCACGCCAATGCTGGTATTTATATTCTCAAAAAAATATTTGAAGAACGCCCCGAAATGAAAACCGTTGCCGAGCACGAAGCTACTAATTTTATCCGCAACTATATTCTTTTGGAAGACAAGATGCTCGACTGGATTTTTGAACAAGGTGAATTAGAATTCTTCAGCAAAAAAGACCTCGCTAACTATATGCGTTACCGCCTTGACGACTCGCTTACCCAACTCGGTTTAGACAAACCTTTCAACATCAGTGGTGATGAAGCTAAACCTATGATGTGGTTTGAAGAAGAGGTATTTAGCAACGAACTCGACGATTTCTTTGCCAAACGTCCTACCGCCTATACCAAACACGACAAGAGCATCACCGAGAACGATTTGTTTTAAGGATTTAGGTATTAGGGGATAGGGGATAGAGGATAGGGGATAGAACAAAGTATCTAAATAACGTCAGTTCGATATAAAAGAATATTGATTT
>NZ_KB291378.1:155818-170756 GCF_000318295.1 Capnocytophaga sp. oral taxon 326 str. F0382 | reverse complement strand
AGGTGAAAATTCGTGAGATAATACAAAACAAAGAGTTTTATACAATTCTAAATTCGTGAAAATTCGTGAAATTCATGAGAGATTTAAAACATTTTGCAGATTGTTTAATAATTACTTACGTCGAACTCACGTTAAATAAGAAGTTATGGACAATAGAAGCAACCAAAAAATAGAAGATTACAAAGATTTGATTGTTTGGCAAAGATCTATGGAGTTAGCAGAGGAGGTATACCGATTAGTAAAAAAACTTCCTAAAGAGGAACTTTTTGCTTTAAGTGACCAAATAAGACGTGCTGTTATATCTATTCCTAGTAATATTGCTGAAGGATATGAAAGAAACTCAACAAAAGAATATATTCATTTCTTATCAATAGCCAAAGGGTCAAAAGCTGAATTAGAAACACAATTATTACTATGCACTAAGATTCATTATCTCAATAATTCAGATATTGAAAAATCTATTTCTCTTATTCAAGAAATTGGAAAAATGATTAACTCTTTGCAAAAACATCTAATCCTTAAACTCTAAACCCTATTCCCTAAATCCTATCCCCTAACATCTATGATAAAACGCTGTATACAATTAGCTTATAATGGACTTGGCACTACATATCCTAATCCTCTGGTAGGTTGTGTGATAGTGCACGAAGGGAAAATCATCGGTGAAGGCTGGCACCAAAAAGCAGGTGAGCCTCACGCCGAAGTACGTGCTATAGCCTCAGTGAAAGACAAGTCGCTACTGTCTGAAAGTACGCTCTATGTGAGTTTAGAGCCTTGCAGTCATTATGGCAAAACACCCCCTTGCGCCGATTTGATTATCGCACACCGCATTCCCCGCGTGGTGATTGGCACAATCGACCCCTTTGCTAAAGTCGATGGTCGTGGTATTGAAAAACTGCGGGCTGCGGGCTGTGAAGTAACAGTGGGGGTAATGGAAAAAGAATGTAGGGAACTCAACAAACGCTTTTTTACCTTTCACGAGAAAAAACGCCCTTATATCTTCCTCAAATGGGCAGAAACTGCCGATGGCTTTATCGCTCCTGCTCTCAAAGATACACTTGCTCCTGTGTGGATTACCGATGCTTATACACGCCAAGAAGTACACAAAATGCGCAGTGAAGAACAAGCTATATTAGTAGGCGTAGGCACTGTATTAGCCGACAATCCTTCGCTCGACACTCGCGATTGGTATGGCAAAAATCCGCTACGGGTAATTATCGACCCTCACTTGCGCTCTCCTAAAGAGTTTAAAGTGTGGAACAACCAACAGCCAACACTTTTCATAACTAACAAGGAAAATGTAAGTGATAAAAGCTATGGACTACAAACAGAAGTAATAGGCATCGACCTCACCCACAATGTACCTCAACAAATCTGTGACCTGCTCTACCAGCGCAATATCCAAAGCCTTATAGTAGAAGGAGGTGCATACACCCTGCAACAATTTATCAATGCAGGTTTATACGACGAAATGCGTATCTACAAAAGCGAAGTGAGTTTCGGCGAAGGTGTAAGAGCTCCACAAATTAGCTAATTGACAAAATATTACTACCTTTGCACTACTTATTTAATCAATTATACAATGGAAAATAACAGACAAAAGAAAATAGCAGGCATTATTCAAGAAGAATTAGCCAAAGTGTTGCAGCAATCCATACGCGATGCTGGGCAACAAAATTTACTCGTTTCGGTAACTAAAGTAAATGTAACTGTAGATTTATCGGTGGCAAAAGTGTACCTCAGCGTATTCCCTGAAGCAAAGGCTGCCGAGGTGCTCAAAGGGGTAACTTCAAACGCTCCCCTCATCAAACACGAACTCTCACAAATCACCAAAAACCAGTTCCGCCGTATGCCGGAATTATTCTTCTATATAGATGACTCATTGCAATATATCGAGGGTATTGAACAATCACTCAAAGAAGAAGAAAACCCTATTGAGAACAGAGCTTTGCTCTACAAGAGAAAAATGACATAATCCTTGAGAGAAACTATGAGAGAGGAATTGCAACAACTCATTGAAAAGTTTGTAGGGAAAGAAGCTTTTTCTTCACAAACTGCCCTTAATAAAGAGCTGCATATTGAGGGTGATGATGCTGAGGATTTGTTGGTCGCGTTCAGTGAGGCTTTTGAGGTAGACATCAGCGACTTCCCTTTTGATGATTATTTTTATAGTGAATCAAAGGTTCCATACCTTTGGTTTATAAAGTTTTTGGGCTTAGGAAAGGAAAAGAAGCCTTTTTACATATATCAGTTAGAAACAGCTATCAAAATCAAGAGATTACTATGAGAACACTTCTATTTTGCTTATTTTTAGTGCCTTTTACTGTTTTCGGACAGAAAATGAGAACTGATCTTCAAGAAGAAAATTTAAAAGGAAAGGTAAAAACAACAGTTACTACCTACTATAAGGTTATTTATAAAAATGGAAAAGTAGTGCTTGATAACAATTCTAAAAACAATTCCTCAAAAGAGGAGGCTTTCTACAACAAAGATGGTAACCTACTAACTTTTAAAGAAATAGCTAATATTATTTCTTTAGAAAAATACCTCTACGACGAAAAAGGTAGGAAATTAAAAAAACAAGAGTCTAATAATGGTGGAATGTTAACGCTCGCTTCGGAGTATAGTTATACACAAGGGAAATATATTGAAAAAATATATATAGGAGACCTCTGTTGTATTGATACTTACAAATACAATGCACAAGGAGACCCTATCGAGAAAAGATCTATAGGAGTGGGGGAATGCAAGCAAGATATCGATTATAGCGTTAGTCTGAAATATGACTCTTCAAGAAGATTGATTGTCGCTAATTTATCAGGAGGACAGCGGATTACTAAATACACTTATAACAAAGAGGGCCATTTAGAAAAAGAAATACTCTATGAAGATGGTGATTTGATAGAGACCACACAATACCAATACATTTCTTTTGACACACATAAGAATTGGACAAAGCGCATTATATATTTAACTGACTATGAAGGAATAAAAAAACCTTTTAGAATAGAGACTCGTGTATTGACATATTATGAATAATATGCTTTTAGAACGCTTATTACAAGAACAAACATCTCAATTGAAGGGCGGTATCTACCACCGCACTCAAATAGATTTTTGTTATACAATCAAGATGAATACAAGGCAGTAATGGAATATTTCAGAGTTTAATTAATTACCTAAACTAAAAAATGGAAATACAAAAAGGAGAAATCATACTTTATCAGCGTGAAGATGGTTCAGCCCAACTCAATGTAAGGGTTGAAGGGGATACGGTATGGCTCACGCAGGAACAGATGTCGGTATTGTTTGGTAAAGGACGTACTACAATCACTGAACATATTTCTCATATTTTTGAGGAAGGTGAATTAGATGAAAAAGAGGTATGTCGGAATTTCCGACAAACCACTCAACACGGTGCTATAGAAGGAAAAACTCAAGAAAGAGAAGTAAAACATTACAATTTAGATGTTATTATTTCAGTTGGCTATCGTGTTAGGTCTGTACAAGGAACGCGCTTTCGCCAATGGGCAACACAACGACTAAAAGAATATATCGTAAAAGGCTTTACAATGGACGATGAGCGCCTCAAAGGCAACGGAGGAGGTGATTATTGGAAAGAACTACTCAATAGAATCCGCGATATTCGTTCAAGTGAAAAAGCTCTATACCGCCAAGTACTCGATTTGTATGCTACCAGCAGAGATTACGACCCTAAAAGTGAAACAACCCTCACTTTCTTCAAAATAGTACAAAACAAACTACATTACGCTAGCAGTCAGCAAACATCAGCTGAACTTATTTATCACAGAGCTGATAGCACCAAAGACTTTATGGGACTCACTACTTTCAAAGGCGCTTTACCCACCTTAAATGAAGCTAAAATTGCTAAAAACTATCTCACCGAAGAAGAATTATTCCGCCTAAACCGTCTTGTTTCAGCTTTTTTTGACTTAGCAGAACTTAAAGCTCAAACACAAAACCCTATGTATATGCAGGATTGGATTGAAGAACTAGATAAATTTTCAGCCAATTATGGCAAAGGTGTATTACAAGGAGCAGGCACTATTAGTCACGACGAAGCCGAGAAAAAAGCAACTCAAGAATACCGCGCTTATGAAGCCAGAACTCTTTCTCCTATTGAAGAATCATACTTAGAGAGTTTAAAAGCATTAGAAAAGAACACAACTAAATTATTAAAACACAAAAAATGAGTTGATTTAGCTATTTGCCAATTAGCAAATTATTTCTACCTTTGCCCCAATTATTACTCACACCCCAGCTGTGAACCCTCGCTGGCTTTACCTATTACTTGTTACCTGTTACCTAAAAAAATGTCTCCCATTCTCTACATAGCAAGGCGTTATATGTTCGCCAAAAGTTCACAGAACGTTATCAACATCATCAATAGGGTTACTGCCTTTGTAGTGGTGCTGGGCGGTGCTGCCCTATTTATCGTGCTTGCAGGATTTGCCGGTCTCAAAGAATTTACCCTCTCTTTCACCTCTACCTTCGACCCCGACCTGAAAATATTCCCAAAAACAGGCAAATACCTATCGATTACCAAACAAGACACTCTAAACTTACGCCAACTCTCCTCGGTTGCTCACTTCACTAAAGTATTAGAAGAACAGGTATTCCTCACTCATAACCAAAAGAACCATATCGCCTATATCAAAGGGGTAGATACTGAGTATCCATTGGTAAATGCAGTGGACAGCATCCTCGTATTAGGCAACTGGGATCTCACTCCCCCCAGTGTAATTGTGGGAGGCACCATCTTCAATAACTTAGGCTTGAACCTCGCCGATGGCTCTTCTCCCTTGCAAATAGTCGTCCCCAAAGCTGGTAAAGGTAGTATCCTAAACGACCCTATGCCTTACCGACAAGCCTTTTCGGTAGTGCAAGGCATCTATCAACTTACAGAAGATTTAGATAAGAAATACGTATTTTCGCCCTTAGATGAGGCGCAGTTTTTGTTGGGAGCAAACAAAAATCAAGTATCGGCTATAGAAGTGAAATTAGCCCCTAATGCCAATGAAAAAGAAGTAATTACGCAGCTCACACAGCTCTTTCACGAGCCCATAATTGTAAAAACCCGCGTACAACTAAACGATGCGCTTTACCGTATGCTCAACACCGAAAATATAGCGGTATATCTCATCTTTATTTTGGTGCTTATCATTGCACTTTTCAATCTTGTAGGGGCAATTATTATGATGATTTTGGATAAAAAGGAAGATTTGCAAACCCTCTACGCCCTTGGTATGAACGAAAAACAAATGCGACAGATATTCTTCTGGCAAGGCACAATGGCATCGGTATTAGGTGCCGTATTAGGGATTGTATTAGGAGCGATAATTGTGCTATTACAACAACGTTTTGAGTTTGTGAAGATAAGTCCTACCCTCCCCTACCCCGTTGCTATTACAGCGCTAAATATAGTAATTGTTTTTGCAACAATAGTAATATTAGGTGTTTTAGCTTCGTTAGTAGCCTCATCACGCGTACGTGTGAAATAAAATATTAAAAAAATATATTATGACAAAGAAAACATTATTCGGATCGCTCTATGCAATAGTAGGAGTTGGTTACATAACAGCCATATTACGCAACTATAGAACTGATGATTTTATGGAAGCCTACTTACCTAATTTCATCGTACTCATTGGGATGTATTTAATTCTCCCTATTTTAGAACCAGCATCTTACCAAAGTAACAACATCTTACGCAACATATTTCAGTTTGTTAAAAATAGGCTTTTCTTCTTTGGTTACTTCGGTCTTACTAGTGCTTATTTAAGTGCTACTCTTAGGAGTTTTGAGTGGTATGAAATACTCCCTAAACACTTAGCATTTTCTTTACTTACTATTTTTATTTTAGAATGCTTGCGACAATTTATTACAAAACGCTATAATAGTCAATATTATATCATTACTTGTTGTTTTATAATGCTAATCATTCTCCTTGCCAGACTCATTTGTTTTTAATACATCAACTTATAAAAACCCTTTTTTAAAAGATTGATTAAGTATGATTTTTAGAGCTTTTGTGTATTTACTTTTAGCTATCTCCATTGAAGAACAATACTAAAATAATATTTGCAATGAAGAATAAACTACAAAAAGTATTATTAATATTAGTTGTAATACTCTTCCCTTTTGTGTTACTTAAATTACCTAATGAAGCTATTGCAAGCAAGGTATTAGATCCTATTTTCTTTTTGGTATTGTCAATCCATCTCATCATAATTCTCTATGATAATTTAAAAAAGAAAAATAAGTAATCTTTTCCAACTATAAAGAAAAAGAGCGTTAGCTTGCTTTGATTATAGACTTTATCAAAGTCTTTCTATTTTAGCAAAGTGTAGCGACATAAAAGCAACTTTTTCGCTAACTCTTCTGCAAATTTGTCAATTTCCTAATTATTTGTACTTTTGCCGTAAATATTTAAAACAATCAAGGTTATGAACAGCAGAAAAATCGTTCTTATCGTAATGATGTGTCTTTCATTGTGCTTTTCTGGCTATTGCTTAATGGAATATCTCAACAACAAAATGCATTTCTTAACCATTATCTCTGGTTTGTTATTTTTTGTAACATTCTTAACTTCTTACCTCAGAATTGACAAATTGACAAATCAACAAATTGACAGTTTATGATTAAAAAATGGATTGGCTCTTTCGCCTTATGGGTGATGGGCTGGAAAATAGAACTACAGGGCGATCTAAAAAACCTCAATCGCTGTGTGTTGGTAGTAGCGCCTCATACTACCAATTGGGAATTCGTTCTCGGTATTTTGGCGTATTGGAAGTTTGAAAAACCTATCAAACTCATTATCAAAGATGCCCACACCAAAGCGTGGTACGGCTGGATCGTACGCAAATTGGGCGGCATAGGCATCAACCGCTCTCAGCACAACCACCTCATCGAGTTTATCACCCAACGCTTTAAAGAAGAAGATTTTAGCTTGGTGGTAACCCCCGAAGGTACGCGCTCTCGCGTAAACAAATGGCGTATGGGCTTCTACCATATCGCCCTTTCTGCCCAAGTGCCTGTAGTTTTGGGGGCTGGCGATTTTAAGAAAAAAACAATCTACATAGGCAAAACCATCTCCCTTACCGACCTGCAAACGCGCTCTCAAGAGAGTATTATGCAGGAAATTTACGATTTTTACAAGGATATCAATCCAAAATACCCCGAACAGTGGAACCCCCTATCCCCTATTTCCTAACCCCTATCCCCTAACCTCTAACAATGGACTTTGAGCGCATTAAAGAAAAATTAGCGATCCTCGCCGATGCTGCCAAATACGATGTGTCCTGCTCCAGTAGCGGAAGCTCGCGCAAGGCAGTGAAAGGTGAATTGGGCAACGCAGCCAATTTTGGTATCTGCCACTCGTTTACCGAGGACGGCAGGTGTATTTCTCTGCTCAAAATACTGCTTACCAACCATTGTATTTACGATTGTGTGTACTGCGTATCGCGACGCAGCAACGACATACAGCGCGCTGCTTTTAGCGTGCAAGAGGTGGTAGACCTCACTATCAACTTTTACCGCCGAAATTATATAGAGGGCTTGTTCCTCAGTTCGGGAGTGTTCAAAGACCCCGATACTACAATGGAACGATTGGTGCACGTGGCTAAAAAGTTGCGTTTAGAAGAGCGTTTCAATGGCTATATCCACCTAAAAACGATTCCAGGGGCGAGTGAAGCCCTCGTTCACGAGGCAGGACTCTATGCCGACCGCCTTTCTATCAACCTCGAAATCCCCACCAAAGAAGGACTCAAGTTGCTTGCACCCGAAAAAGATCATCAGCAGATGATCACCCCAATGCAGCAGCTGAAAAATGAATTGGCTATTCACTCTATTGAAAAGAAGAAATTCAAGCATACGCCAAAATTCGCCCCCGCCGGACAAACTACCCAAATGATTATAGGCGCTACTAATGAAACTGACCAGAAGATAATAAAAGTCGCCAGTTATATGTATGAGAAGTTAGAGATGAAGCGGGTGTACTATTCGGGATATGTACCGGTATTGCAAGACAGCCGATTGCCGTCTATTCACTCTCAGGTGCCTATAGTGCGTGAAAATCGTCTCTATCAAGCTGATTGGTTAATGCGTTACTACGGCTTTGCCCCCGATGAGATTTTAGATACACGTCAGCCCTTTCTCGATTTAGAAATAGACCCCAAACTCGCTTGGGCATTGCGCCACCCACACCTCTTTCCGGTAGATGTAAACACCGCACCTCGTGAGATGCTTTTGCGCATTCCAGGGGTAGGCGTACGCTCAGTGCAGAAGATACTCACAGCACGTACCTTCCAAAAACTCACCTATTACAGTCTCAAACAGATAGGAGTAACCCTCAGCCGAGCCAAATACTTCATCACTTGCAGCGGGGCAACCCCATTGGCAGGCACTATGGAGCCCACAAAACTCCGCCATTTGCTCATTGCCAACAGCCATAACAAACACAAAAAACTCTTCTCCGGACAGTTATCGCTGTTTTAATATACAAAAAAAGCTATCTAAAAAGACAGCTTTTTTTGTATATTTACTTTTGCTTTTAAGAATTAACCTTGTATTGGTTTTTAGAAAATTAGCATTAGTAAATTAGAATCGGGATTTTTTAATCGTTTCTAACCTTAGGGAACAAAATCAAGATTGTTTTTTTCTATTAGGATTCATTTGTTTGCCTCTATTCCCTTGGGCTTTGTCAAATTGTTTATTTGTGCCATCACTTCCTTTGTTTGGATTTTGCATATTGGCACAATTGTTTTCTGGGGTAATCTTTTTTCCCATTGTTGAAAAATTTAAGTGTTATTTACAAGCGCAAAAGTATAAATAATTTTCCTATTAAACAAATTGTTTGTTCCATCAGCTACTTATTGCCAACAGCTTCAAAGAATAATTATCTCAGTTTTAAAGGATAAAAAATAGGATATTTTTGACGAAAAATCTATTTTGATAGATTATCAGTCGGCAAAAAAAGGCGTTACCTGGTGTTGTGTAAAATAACTAGTTATTTCTCCTATATCTTGAAGTTCTACATAATCTATTATTTTGGTATTACGCAGGTTATTCCAAAGATGATGATTTTCTTTTAGTTTTTTGTCAGGTTCTTCGCCTATAAGATAGTATTTCCCTTTCTTATTTTGATTATCGTTTAATGCTTTCGTTAGAGATATAAAACTATTTATATTGTTACTTATAGTTTGAATGTTTCTTTTTAGGTTAAGTATATCTCCCGCTGTGGGGACTTCATTTTTACCTATAAACCCAACTTTTGTAGGAATTAGAAGGGTATTTAAATCTTTATTGGTAATTTCTCTATCTATATTGACCCTTTCTGATACTTCCTCATAAAAAGATATAGTTTGTGGTTTTTTCAATATATCTATATCCTTTTCTTTATCTATCAATACAGGATAACGAAATACATACATTTCAAAGAATTTTTTAAAGATGTCTTCATTAAGTTCTATATCGACAATTGTTGTCTCTCCAAATTGTATGAGATTATTTGAGTATTTTCCTAAATAGGATAGGTATTGTTTATTTACCCAATTATTTAACATTTCTTTTCTGGCAAATAAAGTGTCTGACTCATCGGTATTAAAACTTTTATATAGTGATTTTAGATATTGTTTTACGATAAGAAATGCTTCATTAGTGAATAAGTGTTTAACTTTTGTTAGTTTCTCATCGGAATAGTTGAAAAACAAAGTGTCATTATTTGCCATAATGAGCCCAACGCTGAATCTATCTGATGATAGAGCATTTGTTGATAAGTAGATAGGACAGTATAAGGTTTCCATTATGGTTTATGAATTATTGATGTTTGTATATATTTTCTAAATGTATGTTCACAAATTTTAAGCCAATCTTCTGTGAAAATTATGTCTATTTTAGTTTTGTGACTTTGTAAGTCTATATGCCATTTTTGAGGAACTTGATTTAATATAGATTGTAAATTGTCTTGACAATTCTTTGTAAATATAGGGAACTCTTTCAATAAATCATTCATTTCTCGCACTGTTTCTGTGTCATTCTTAAATATAAATGTAGCTAAATCAGAATTGAGCACACTGTCTCCTTGTGTTATTAGTTCCATTGATTGATCATATGCCATTGATGAATTGAAAATCTCTGTATTATCAATAATGTACAAAATTGAGAACCCTCCTTTTATTGCTTGTAATAACAAGTTATAGTTGTTAAAGGTTCTATCTTCATTGGATAGCCAAATATCAAAAAGGGCTATTTTGAGCAAATCATTTTTATTTTTAATCCTTCTAATAATATCTTTGTCTGTAAGTATTGTTTTATTAACTTCAATTGCATTCTGTAGAAAAAGCGACCCAAAACATTCCCTTTCAAAAAATCTTCGTTCTAATCCTCGTTTGTCTTCAAGAGGTTTTATATGTTTCTCATAGTCTATTTCTATAAAAGCCCCCTCTGGTATATTTATTTGCCATATTTTAGCAAATTGATAAGCTAATAATTCATTAAAGAGTTGGTTTACATCTCTATACTTACACACCCATTGGTTCAGGTCATTTGCCATTATCAAAACGGGGCTACTACCCTGTGTATCATATTTTTTTATAATGGATTGTATACTTTTTAATCTTTTCAATTGGGAGTTTTTGCAGATTTCTGTTGCAAAAATATAAAAATATTTTTATGTATATATTATATTTTTGTTATTTTTTATTTTTCACGTTAAAAAACGTTATAATTCAGTCTTTAGACATTAGACATTTAATGTATCAGATAATTTTCCTATTAAACAAAAAAAGCTACTAAGCAAGATGCTCAGCAGCTTTTTATTATCAAAATTAATTCCTAAAACACATCAAAAATGTGTTTCATACTGTTCTTTGTTGATGTCTACAAAGTCACCTTGACCTATCTTTTTGATGATATTGGTCACAAAACCTTTCATCTGTTCAAAAAGTCTCAAAATTGCATTTATGCCGCTACATTTTGGCAAGTCTTAAGACTTTTCTAAATTTGATTATACTGATAATCTATTTATTTAATCATCACTCTTTAGTTCAAAATAAGAAATATAAGTTCAAAATAAGAAATAATTAGTGTTGTATATCTTTTTTATCCGTGGTATTTTTGCCCCGTTTAATTCATAAAATTTCAAATAATGAAAAGATTATCAACAATTTTCACTGTGCTTTCACTTATAGCACTTACGATTATCGGTTGCTCCAAAGACGATGGAGGGAGCGACAACAACGGCAATAACAGTGGTAATGGCACTGGGAACAGTAATGGCAACAGCAATACTGGTCAGACTGTAACAGCTATTACACCCGATTTTCTCAACGGAACGTGGTCACACGTAGAATTTGAGTATGACGGAGTGAAGTTCTCTAACAATGCTAACCACCAAACTGAATGGAATTGTGTTAAAAAAGGGTCTTTTGTTTTTACCAAAAATCAAGTTACTCTTATCACCAATCAGTATGACGATGAGGACAATACTTGTACTGAAAATCGAGGTACCTTTAATTATACAGTAGAAAATGGCAAGGTTTATCTTGTAGTTCAAGGGAAGAAAGAACTTTTAGATATTACTAAAGCTGGGGATAACATCATAGTTTCAGTAAAAGATGAAGATGGTAAAACTACTAAACGCACCCTTACTAAAACCTCTTCTAATAGTACAGCACCAGCTGCGAAAAAAGCTACTGCAAAAATCACTGTATCAGGGGTTACTAATGGCGTAAAAGTAATCGTAGCTAATAGTACTTTTAAATCAAGCTACATAGCTGTAAAAGAGGGTACTGTAAGCAATGGAACTGCTACTATTGATGTATCAGAATATATAGGTAGAAAGCTGTATTTCATTGTAGAAAAAGACAATGAATATCTTTCTACTGAAGTAGAAAAAACAATTGCTGAAGGCGATAATACCATTGCTCTTACTGCCACTGCAAAGGATTATACTGTAAAGATAAAAGTAGTAAGCAATGGTACTGCTGTAAGTGGTAAAAAGGTGTATGCTACTGATTCTTATACTTTTCAAGCTCTCAGTTATGGACTTAAAACGGGTAATGGCAATGAAAATCTTTTAACTTCTACTAAAAATGCTACTACCAATGCACAAGGTATAGCTACTTTCAGCGACTTCCGTCCTACATACAACAATCAAAAATATACATTTTTTGTAGTTACTTCTTCTTCACCTTACTACAAAGAAGTAGAACTCGCTATTGATGGTACTGCTAAAGAAAGTACTATTACTCTTGCAGGAAGCCAAGCACAAACAAGAAAAGTAAACGTTGAATTCTTTGTAAGAGATAGTAATGAATACCTAAACAATGTAAAAATAACTATTGAAGGACAAACAAAAAGCACTAACACAATAGGTAGTGTTAAAGGTTATGTAGTTTTTGAACTTGAACAAAACAAAAGTTTTAGCTATACTGCTACTACCCCTTGTGGTCATACTAAAACAGGTAGTTTTACTACTAATGCTTATAGCAATATGGTTCAAGTAACCCTCAACACTACTGAAAACTGTAATAATCAAGCAAAAGGAACACTTATCATTAAAAACACTTCTAAAAATCCATATACTGTAAAAGTAGGAAATAGTACTTTTGTAATGGAAGGAAAAACGACAAGAACTTTTGAGGTAGCATTAGAAACTTATACCGTAAGCTGGAAACAAAACAAAGGTTATGCTTTTTATCCTACTGAAGGCTCTTACGATGCTGAATTTAGTAGAAACAACAGAGAAATTACAGTTTCTTTCCCCTAATCAATTTCGTAACCAATTAATTTTCATAAACCAATGAAGAAATTTTTAATTCTTGGTACAGCACTGCTAATGTTAAGTGCTTGTCGTACCACTAAAACAGATGTAGGGCAGTTTCGCGAAACCCCTACCGAAGATTATGTGTATGCCAAAGGTAAACAAGTATGGCTTTTTTGGGGACTACTTCCTATAGGACGGACTAAAGTAAATACACCCTCTTCAGGTAACTGTCAAGTAGTTACTCGTACTAACCTTGCTGATTTTTTGATTAGTGGAATTACAGCTGGTATTGTAACCACTGAAACTATCAAAATCAAAGCAAAACGTGAGAATGCTCCTCAACAAGCTCAACCTCAGAATGCAGGTAACACAACTATTGAAATACACAATCACAGTAATAACCAATAATCCACAAAGCAATGAAGAAATTTTTAATGTACACAACAGTATTGTTACTTACAGCAATCACCACATTTGCGTGTAGTAAAGACAAGGATGAAGACAAAGCGACTTCTGCTACTATTCAATTAGTAGACCTCTTAGGTAAACCTGTAAAAGGAGTGAGAGTATACGCTTACGATCAAGATACTTGGAATATGATGGGCGACGAAACATTTCACGCTACCTTCCAAGTAGTTTCTGATGATGCAGGTAATGCTACCGTTAGCAATCTTGATAAAGGAACGCAATTCACAAGTGTTAATAATGAGACCAATACTTTTACTTTTTCAGCACACTATACACTTAACAATAGTAGTAAAACTAAAAGAGTTTCTATTACTTTGAAAAAAGGAGATAATAAAACTGAAAAGTTGGTACTCAACTAAAACGATAAAAAGCTGCCTTAGGGCAGCTTTTTTTTATTATTTATTAAGCATCTCTTTGAGCATTACTATTTGCTCTTTCAGGGAAGCTATAGTTTCTTCGTATTGAGCTATTAATTTTTCGGGAATTTGATTCAAATGATATTCTCCATTACAAGTGCCAGAAGAATTATTATTGATGTTGAACACTTTTTTATCGTCGAAACCTAAAACTTTCATCGGGTCTACTTGCAAAATAGCACATATTTCGTTGAGGCGCGTAATGGTAAGTTGCGTCTCTCCTGATTCAATTTTTGAATAAGCGCGTGTAGAAATTCCTAATTGAGCCGCAACAAAGTCTTGAGAAACTCTTTTTACTTCGCGTGCTTGCTTTATCTTTACTTCTGGTTGTTCAATCATCTTAATACCATTTTAATAATCAGTAGGCAAAAGTATAAATAATTTTCCTATTAAACAAAAAAAGTCGCTTAGTGAGGTACTTAGCGACTTTTTTTATTATTTATCCAGAATAGGTATGTACACTCATTTGTGCTGTTGGTAAGTAGTTTACACCAAACCAGCAAACAAGGAGCAGTATAAAGGCGATTCCTACAATAAGGAAACTCTGGAATGGTTTCTTTTCTTTGTGATTGTACTTGTGGTGGAGATATACCAAATAGCCGAGCCAAGTGATAAATGCCCAAGTTTCTTTAGGGTCCCACGTCCAATAGTGTCCCCAAGCTTCTTTTGCCCAAAGGGCTCCAAAAAGCAATCCAAAGGTGAGGAATACATAACCTATTTTTACGAGTTGATCGATAACAATGAAAATTGATTGTACTTCTTGTCCTTTTTTATAGCGATAAATGCCATAGAAAGCGGTGAGTGATGCCATTCCTAACATTGCATAAGCAAATATATACACGATTACGTGTGGGATGAACCACACGCTCTGCAAGGCAGGCATTAGGGCTTTGTTCATTGTATCGGGGTGGGTGTAGGTAAGTACTACAAACACAATCCCCATTACAGCCGAATAACTGAGCATCCACTTTTGACGATAAAGCCAATAGATAGCACAGCCTATGAGCCCCATAAAGAATGCGTACCAAACGCGCGTTTCGGCAAGGGGGCGCAATGGTGGACGGTCTAAGTTTTGCCATAAGGCAACGATAAAACCTCCTATGGTTAGGGTGGCTACTAAATGAGCTGTAATACTGAGGTTTCTAAGGCTTTTGCTTTTGCTGTAGATAAGCGTACCAGAAAGTAGCCATAGGGCTACTGAAATGTATGTTATAAGATTGAAATAATGCCACATTTTTAATTAACAATTGACAATTAATAATTAACA
>NZ_KB291378.1:139478-155798 GCF_000318295.1 Capnocytophaga sp. oral taxon 326 str. F0382 | reverse complement strand
TTTTAATTAACAATTGACAATTAATAATTAACAACAGCGTTAGCTGTTACTTGTTAGCTGTTTTAGTTTTTACTTCAAAGAGTAGAGCTACACCGCCTAAGAGAAGCAGAAAGATACCTACATAGACTACAGGTAACCAAGGGTCGGAGATGAGTTCGACGACACTGAGTTCTGACCAGCGCCCCATACGCTCGTCGTAACTCAATTGGTAAATGCGCCAACCACCTACGCTGATAGGGTGGTTTACTTCTATTTTTTCTTCGAGTACTTCGTTTATATGATCTTTTTGATATATCAATACATCGGATTGGAATTTGCGTGCTTCGGCAGGAGCCATTACTAAGGTATGTTCATCGTCTAAATGAATGGCACGGGGAGAGAATTGGAAGTTTCCTGCTGAAATCCAATCGGTTTTCTTTTTATGAGTACGGAGGTCTTCTACGGTTACTTTGGCTGCATTGGTAGCACCCCACATTGTGTGATTGACATAAGTACTATCGGTATCGGGGATTGCTTTTTCGAGGTATTGGAGAAGGGTAATTTTCCAGTTCAGCAGGGTCATACTCTCACCTTGTTTTTCGAGCATAAAGCCTATAGGTTTTTCGTGAGGTAGTGCTGAGCCTGTGCTATCGATAACAAATAGTTTATTAGGGTAGATATCGATACTAAACTCTTTGAGTTCCATAGCGATAGGAAGTTGTACTACGCGATTATCATCGGTAGTAGCGCGCCATTCGAGTTTATCCTTATAGAGGTTCATTTTCAGGCGAATGATATCGCCTTGCCCTAATACGCCAGCGAACATTGTAAGCCATAAGCCAAAGTGGTTGAGAAGGAAAGGTATATTTTTGCGTTGGTAGACCATTGAGCGTTTGAGGATAGAAAACCAGAGGTTCATCAGTGCTAACACGAAAACGATGCCGAAGTACCAAGTTTTGGTAAGGTCGTCTAATCCTAATTTTCCTAGAAAGCTATTTGCTACTTCTTGAGGATTTACATTGATGCTGCCCAGACCAATGGTGAGAACTCCAAGGGTTACAACTGTAATAATTGCAAAAGGCGCTGATGAAAAGCGCACGATGAAGTTTGTTTTTCTAAAAATAAAATATACAGCTGTAGTGATTACGACAAAGGCAAAGCCTTCTATCACATTGTAAGGAAAGCTAAACCAGCTTTTACTGATACTTCCTAAGGTAAGTTGTAGTATCAGCCCTATGATAAGGGAAATGCAGGCAACTAAAATAGCGAAAGGATATTGTTTCATAGTTAGGTAAGAGATAAGAGATAAGAAATAGGGGCGAATTGCAATTCGCCCCTACATCGTCTTTTGTCATTCGTAATTCGTAAATTACTTTTGGGTTACTAAGCGTCCTTTTTCTTTAGCTTCTTTAATCCATTTAGGAACGATAGTTTCTAAGAATCTTTTCTTAGCAGCTTCTTCTTTAGGGATATCTAAGCCTATTTCTTTCTGAGCTTTAGCTTTAGTGCTGATATCAGGCATCACGAAAGCTGTTTTGATGTTTAGTTTTTCTTTAAGCACATCTAAATTATTTTCAGCTTGATAAGCATAGATAAGACCATCGCTAAGGAGGCGTTCAGATTCGATAGGAGCGTGGAAAGCGGCACCGTGTGAAGAGTGTACCATATCCCAACGCCATTGTGATTTGCGGATAAGTGCCAAAGTAGGTTTCATTTGTTCTTCAGTAGCACCGTTATCCCACAAGAATTTAGCTTTAAAGTGTACTTTTGCTAATTGTTTTTCGAGTTTCATACGCATACCATATACAGCATCTTGGCGATCGTATACGTTTTTCACCAATTCTTCTTCACTTTGGCGGTGACAAGTTTGGCAGCTTGCAGACACGTTACGCAATGGACTGCTAATTTGGTGATCGGTGAATTTCACAGCACCATCGGTTTTGTAAGGCATGTGGCAATCGGCACAAGAAACGCCGCGTTGTCCGTGAATACCGAGTTGAGAAAGTTCATAGTCGGGGTGTTGTGCTTTGAGGATAGGAGTACGGCTAAGTGGGTGTACATAGTCAGTCCAACCTTCTGCATCGTAGTACTCTTCCATCTTTTCAACAGTCATACCTTTATCCCAAGGGAAAGTAAGATATTTTTTATCACCTTTGAAGTAGTACTCTACGTGGCATTGCGCACACACAAGAGAACGCATCTCTTGATGAGTAGCTTTATTGATATCGCGACCTTGACGTTTGAAGGCTTCTTGTAAAGCCAATTGACTTACTTGCAATTTCATAGTTTTAGTATCGTGGCAAGTAGCGCAACCGATAGGATTTACGATTTGGCTACCCCATTGATCCCAAGGAGCGCTGTAATAAGTTTCAGCACCTACTTCTTTAATTAAGCGAGGCACATCAGGGCTTTTACAAGTCCAGCAAGTACCTGGTTGAGGAGAGTGAGTTGAATCAGTAGGGGCGCCTGTACGAAGAATTTTAGTAACGTCTTCAATAGCGTGCATGTGTCCGCGTGGAGCGTTGTATCCCTTAGAGAAAGAATAACCAGCCCAAAGGATTACCATTTCGGGGCGCAAAGCGAGCAAATCATCATCTTGACTACTCATATACTTAGAGCGGAAAGTAGTGTCGACAGTAGCTGCCCAGGAAGCGTATTCACGAGGATAGAACGGTTCGTAAAGCTCGTTGCGGCATTCACCTTCTTTAAGGTTATTACCACCTTTAGCTATTAACTGAGCTTCTGTTGATCTGTTCATTATCGAATTAGCCAATAGACCTAATAAGAAGGTAACTATTGCTAATAAACCTGCAATTAACCAATGTTTCTTTTTCATCGCTGTATAAATTATATTTCGTTTTTTTAATTTGTTGATTTTTCTTTATTTTTCACCATATTATCAAGCCACTCAGGGGTATTGCTTGGCATATTACTAATAATAGGTACAGGGGAATGAGGAGCTGCATTGAGCCCTCGTACACGGCTGTGAGGCACTTCGCGGTGACAGTCCCAGCAGAGTCGCCCGTTATCGGCGTGAGCCATTTCGGCAGTTACCTTTCCTGCTTGTACTTCACTTACCAAAGTACTATGGCAGCGGATACAGTTTTCTTGTACTACCTTTTGCCCTGGAGAGTGCATTTTAATCACTTGAGGTTCCAAGCGGAAAGTGAACATCGTAGCGTGGCGCAGACCGTCGTTCGCTTTGAAATAGTATTTGCGAAAAACGTTGTCGTGAGGCACGTGGCAATCGTTACACACGGTATTGCGACCGTGAGAGGAGTGCATCCACGTAGCGTACTCAGGCTCCATAATATGGCAGTTCACACACGCCTTAGGGTCGTCAGACAGATAGGTATATGCTTTGGATATATAGAAAATATATCCACCGAGCCCTATCAATATCCCTACTAATGATGGAATCAAGAAGCGAAACCATCGTCCTTTTTTAGTAGATTGGGTGTTGTTATTTGTTGTCGCCATTATATAAAAAAATGTTTTTTCGTTGTTTTTCGTTACAAATGTAAAATAGTTTCCTTACATTTGCAAATGAATATAAAGATAAGTTTTTATTTTATTGCAATTCTAAATAAGGTATTGCTGCTTTAATCTCATTTTCAACGTATTAAAATTTACAAAGAGTAATTAATTTAAAAAAAACGTTATACTAATGAAAAAACATTTATTATCAATTTTTGCTCTAGGTACAACTTTCGTTTTGTACCCTACTTTGGTAACTGCTCAAGAAGAGTTACCATCACCTCCACCGATGGAAGAAATGGCTCCACCACCACCTCCAAACGAGTTCACGCTATCAGCACAATTGCGTCCGCGTTTTGAGTACCGCAACGGAGCTTACAAACCTATCCAAGATGGTGAAGCTCCTGCCATCCTTACTAACAATCGCGTTCGCTTGAATTTTGACTACAAGCACACTGACCGTCTACACCTATATATATCACTACAAAATGTGAATGTATGGGGACAAGCACCTCAAATACAATCATTCGATAGAACTGGTGGTATGTCGGTTTTTGAAGCTTATGCTGAATTCCCTCTTGTTAATACCCTTAGTGCAAAAGTAGGTAGACAAGTAATTGCATTGGACGACGACCGTATTTTCGGGTCTCTTGATTGGCACCCTGCAGGTCGTAGTCACGATGCTGTGAGCTTGAATTGGAACGCTTGTGACCAATGGACACTCCGCAGCTTCTTTGCTTACAACCAAGGAATCGCTTCAGGAACAATGAACGTAAACACCCCTAATGGAGTACATTTCCAAGGAGGACAAGATTACCAACACCTTGAAGCAGTTCACTCTCACCACAAATTTAGCGAAGACCAAAAATTATCTCTCTTGTTTGCTAACTTAGGTTACCGCGTTAATAATGGCACAAACTATAATATGCAAACATTTGGAGCTCACTACACTGGCAAAAGTGACGATTTGAACTATAGCGCTTCTGCTTATTTACAAACTGGTAAAAATGCAAAAGGACAAGACAAGAGCGCTTATATGTTTGCGGTGAATGCAGGCTACAAGTTCTCTCCTATTTTCAGTTTAGCGGCTGGAGTAGACTATCTCAGCGGTAATGCTTCTGATGACACTTCAGGTAAAGACAAAAAATTTAATCCATTCAGTGGTACCAACCACAAGTTCTATGGCTTTATGGATTATTACTATGTAGGTGCTCCTGGATCTAACGCTGCTCCTTCTGCAGGTTTGCTTAATCCTTACCTTACTGCCAATGTACGCACTGGTGAAAAGAGCAACCTTAGCGCTACTTTCCACTATTTTGCACCTGCTGCTAAATTTGAAACTAACAAAAAGCACAGCAGCTATGGCAGTGAAATTGACTTGGTGTACAACCTAAAAGTACAACCTTTTATCGGATTACAATTAGGTTACTCTACTTACTTTGCTAACGATGGCACCAAAGCTCTCAAAGGTACTGCTAACCAACGCGGTTACCAAGATTGGTTCTGGTGCAGTTTGAACATCAATCCTAAGTTGTTTTCAGCAATGTTTTAAAAGGAATAACAACTCATAACAAAAAAGGATAGCTTTCTGTGGAGAGCTATCCTTTTTTACATTTACTACTACTTGTTCCTTGTACATTTAGACACTACAAAATATAACACTCTTTTTAATAAGATGAAAATTAATAATACGGATAAAGTGTAAATGAGTAATCCTATTCTATATAATAAGGATTGTAAATTGTTTCATAAATAGTTAGAATGAATAAATATCTTCATCATCTCCGTTGATTCCATAGCCTATTTTAATATATTCCAAAGCATTATAGCTATATTGAAGACTGCAAAGAATATAATGTCCTTGTTCTTCACAGAAATTTTTTCGACGATCATCCCAAAACTCACCGTCTCCTTCAGTTTTTCCGTGTTCGTCAATTCCATTCATATTTACATCACGAAAAGTAAACATATTAATCCCTAAGGCTCTGCGATTTTTATTAAACTCTTTTAGAGACATTCCTGCCTTTACCTCTGCCCCATCTATGGTAACTGATTTATCATATATATTGTATGGCAGGAAAAAGAATTCTTTTAAAATTCTAATATTTGCAGCCCCTTCTCCATTTCCCGGATATTCTAGTTTGTCTAAGACCTCTTCAAAAGTAAGATTGTACTTTTCACTATATTTTTCCATTGCTTCAACATAATTTGTTGGAGCAATAAAAGACAATTTTTCATTTCTCCCAGCAGGGCTATCTAAGTTGGCATAAAAGATATAGAGAACATCGTATTTTCTCGTTTTAGGTGAGGGGTCATAAGGATCGCTATTAGTAGTCGTAGGATTCTGAATAGCTATACCTAAATCGTCCCAAATATAAACACATTCATATTTTTTTCTTGAAACTTTACCAAATATCTTCTCCCATTCTTCAATGGGTTTGCCAAAGGGCAATGGTTTTCCTTTATACAAAGCACTACACTCTGTAATTTGAAAATCTGTATTTATCATTTGTTTTTTTTCTTGTCCACACGATAAACACAGTATACTTATTGCTAAAAATACTACTAATTGTTTCATTTACTAAAGTATTTTTTTATTTCCTTTATTTTTTTCAATCTCCCCACTTAAACAAGGTGGTTTTATGAAATATTGCTGTATCAATATTTTGAAAATTAAAACATTTTGATGCTGAATTTTTTGATTTTATAGTATGAATATACTTGTTATATTCTCTAAAAATTTCATCTTTTTTCTGTGCAAAATCAGTTTCTTTGAAATCATTATTCCAACAGCAACTTGTGCTTACTACCAATTCGACTTTTTGAAGTAAACTATCCTTAAACAGGAATCTTTTTTGAGATAATATTTTTATAAAACCTTCTTTTTCTTCAATCTTAGTAATATAAAGGCTATCATTATTAGGAAAAATTTCTAAATCTTTGTAAATATTAAATCTTTTTTGAATATCTTTAATCGTAGATTCTCCTAAAACAAACGATTTTTCGTCGATAAAACCCTTACATAAATCTTTATGACACATTTTTATGTGCGATAAAAATATAAATGGAATCAATATACATACGGATACAATTATTTTTCTATTTGAAATTTCCATTTTACGTTTTTTTGGGTTGTACAACAATTTTAAAAAGTTTCTAATATCGATTTTTTATAATAATATGAGTTTGCTGTAAGGAATATTTATTAATCAAAATAAATAGACAGCTTCGCTGTTCTTTTAAGTCTCGTACTGATTACACAAATTACACGGATTTTGACACGGATGATTTTCTTTTATTGCACGGATTGGCAGCTGGCGCTACTGGATTTACACGGAATGTGATGCAAATGTGATTGAAAAGCGGTGGTTTGCTATATGGCACTGGCGTTGAGGTTAGACAAGTGTTCTTTATTTTTGCTACTACTTGTTCCTTGTACATTTAGACACTACAAAATATAGGAATCTCTTTAATAAGAGAAAAATTGATAATACAAATAAAGTGTAAATGAGTAACCCTATGCTATAA
Source organism: Capnocytophaga sp. oral taxon 326 str. F0382 (assembly GCF_000318295.1). Lineage (NCBI taxonomy): Bacteria > Pseudomonadati > Bacteroidota > Flavobacteriia > Flavobacteriales > Flavobacteriaceae > Capnocytophaga > Capnocytophaga sp. oral taxon 326. Next base: position 148,814 of record NZ_KB291378.1, on the reverse strand, counting down.
TATATCAAAAAAGGACTGTTTTCAGTAGCTATATCTAATTGAATTGCTATTGGTCTAATAAAATATCCTAAAAGAGATGTCCATTCGTAATTTGCTTTTAATATTCCCCAAAAAATACTATTTGTAGCATAATACTTTTCCCTTATAAAGTCTTCTATTGGAAATAAAGTGTCTTTGTATTGAAATTCATTATATTCATACGATAGTCTATCTATCAAAACTAAAATAGATATTGTTATTTGGAACGTAAATAAGAGTATTATAAATATTTCTATTACTTTATTTTTTACTTTTCTATAAGACATTTTCTACTACTATTTAATAGTTTATTCATCCAATCCTTTCTTTTTTATCTCTATAATCACTTCATCATCAGACAAATAAAAGACAGTATCATTTCTTTTCTCTTTTATATAACCTATATATTTTTTATCGATATATATCGTATCAATATCAAAGCTATTCAATAAGGCTACATCATTTTTTAGTTCTGATAATGTATATTTCAGAAAACCATTGGGTTTATTCCAAAGAACTTCTTTTAATTTTCCTTCCTTATCGTAGTGAGAAATGTTTTTTATGTTTAACTTTCTGTAGTTATTTTCTATAAACCCCATAGGATTATATGAATAATTTTCACTTACTTTTTTTGCACGGATGATTTCAAGCTCAGTTTTTTTAACACTACAATTTATAAGTAGAAAACTAATTAAAATGCTTAATTTTATTTGGTACTTTATCATTTTTTTCTTTCTATGGTTATTCTAATATGTTCTTTCAGTGATATTTTGTAAGGTAAGTACTGTATGGTAACATATATTTATATCAATCAAGAGTTGAATTAGCACACTGATTTATTATCGGGGTGGGATATTTCTACGTGAAATTTAGGTATAACTTTTTTTGAAAACTTATAGGTAGTAAACCTAAACTAAGGATTATTATATAAGATGTTTCTTTTATTTCTATTTGATTGCTGTTTTTTCAATAAAATTATTGATTATCAAAGCAATAGATTTTATCAAAGTGTGAAACTTTGGCAAGACGTAGTGACACCAAATTTGCAGACTATTTCTGATTGACTATAAAAGTTAATAGGGTGACAAAGGTAATGATTTTTTACTAGAAATCAAAAACTTTTTCCTAATGAGAAGACGCTAATTCAATTAACAATTGACAATTAACAAATGTGGTGCGCAAGGATTGGCGGCTGGTGCTGCTGGATTTACACGGAATGGGTTGCGAATATGGTTGTAAGTTGGTGTTTTGTTATGTTGAAATGGTGTTATTTATGATTTATACTTGAATTTCAATATTTCTTCTTCTCTATAAGTTCTTTCAATTTTGTATACTCGGAAATATACTCAGTTTTATACTCGCTTGTATAAGTTCATAAAGTGTAGACATAAAAAAATACGCTCTAAGGCGTATTTTTATCAGGTTTCCCCTTTGGGTGGAATATGGGGCTCGAACCCACGACCTTCGGAACCACAATCCGACGCTCTAACCAACTGAGCTAAAACCACCATCTTTATTTTTTCGGGGGCAAAATTAATACCTTTTTTTGAAACTACCAAACTTTTTACCAAACTTTTTTAGATAAGAAGTAAGAGATATGAGGTAAGAAAGTGTATTCTCTTAATTATCAATCGTTAATTGTTAATTGTGATAAGAGTGGGGCTTGTTCATCTTTTGTTGATAGGATAATGTCTTTCTCGGGCAATAGCCAATCTATGGCTATAGTAGGGTCGTTCCAACGCACACTTCCCTCGCTGTGAGGGGCGTAGTAGTTGTCGCATTTATACTGAAAAATAGCTTCTTCACTCAGCACTGCAAAACCGTGAGCAAAGCCTTGTGGGATAAAAAACTGTCGTTTGTTTTCCTCACTAAGTACTACCGATTCGTATTGCCCAAAGGTGGGTGAACCTTTGCGTAAATCAACTGCAACGTCTAACACTTTGCCTTTCACAACTCGTACTAATTTAGATTGTGCAAAAGGGGGCTTTTGGAAGTGCAAGCCGCGCAACACACCATAGCTTGATTTTGATTCGTTGTCCTGCACAAATGTGATGGGGGCTACTTGCTCGTTGAAGCGTTGTTGTGAAAATGACTCGAAAAAATAGCCTCTGCCGTCAAAAAATACTTGTGGTTCTATAATCACCACACCTTCTAATTTAGTTTTGATTACTTTCATCGGTGGGGGTTGTTTGTTCGTCGGTGGTTTCAGGCACTTCTTCTATTACTTTTTTAGATTTTTTAGAGGGTCTACCTACATTTCTATTGGTTTTAAGTGCATTGATGCGTTCGGTGATAAGGTCGGCGGTGATGAAATCTATACTGGGTTCGGTATACGATTTTTGATAGGTTTTCAATGCTTTTTTGTAATCTTCGGTTTTTTCGTAGTATTCGGCTAAGAAGAAGTTAGGCATTGCGGTTTTTACATAGCCATTTGTTTCTACATATTTAGCTAATTTTCTAAGCGACTCCCAATCGGCTGCCGATTTGATAGCGGTATAGGTTGCCATTACATCGTTGAGCAGGGGTTTCTTTTTGAGTCCGATATATTGTTCGATAGTGTTGTACTTGTTTTCTAAATATTCAAAAATATTATTGCTCAAGGTTTCCATTTGAGTTTTGTACTCCTTGCCACCTATGGGTTTATAGATGTCGAAACACTCGTCGAGAGCTTGGGCAATTCCTTGTAATTTAGCAGAGTTGACGGAGCTTCCTTTCATATCGGCAAAGCGGTAGAGTACCGATTCGTGGATAGGCATAGAGCGCAATCCTTTTTCAAAATTAATTGTTTTGTCGTAGCTGAGTTTGTTTTCTACATCGGCGGTTGCCATATAGTAATACAAGCGGTGTTGTTCTTTTGAGGCGCCTGTTGCCAAAGCGGCTGCAAACTCGGGTGCCATACGTGGGATTACTGTGGGGTTTAAACTCACGTACATACTGAAGGGCGATTTGGGGTTAAGCAGGTAGTAATTGATTAAAAAACCGGCTTCTTCTGATGCGATAATCCCTTTGAAACCTGCAATGGGGTATTTGCCTTGTATATAGGGTACTAATTCGGTGGAAATAAAATCGAAAAAGCGTGCGGACTCATTCATAGGGCGTCCTACTTCATCGATAATGGCTACTTCTTCTAACTTTTCATCGTATACGCCTACTACTATACATTTGGGCATTTCTTCAAATTGTTCGTAGTAGCGCACGGCGGTTACCACGGGCTCCATTAGGGTGTTGGCGTTGAGGACTACTATCAGTGGATAGACTTTTTTATCGGTGTAACCAGTGGGCTTATAGAGTCCTAATTTCTGGCGTTTGCCGGTTTTGCCTGAAGTGAATGTTTCGTTGCTGATTTGTGCAAAAATACTTTGTGCCATTAATAAGGCAATGAGGAGTGTGAATAATTTCTTCATCTGCATAGATTTGTTACTTTTTGTTTGAGCGTACAAAATAACTAAAAAAGGCTTATATAAAAAAGTTATCCACTGCATTTTAACGAAACTTTAACGATAGGAGGATAATTAGTAAATTTACTAATTGGAAAATTTGCTAATTATACTGATACTTGTGCTTTGATGGCGGGATAGGGGTCGTAGCCTTCTAAACGGAAATCTTCGTAGTCGAAAGCAAAGAGGTCTTTTACCGCTGGATTGAGGTGCATAGTAGGCAATTCACGTGGGGTACGGCTGAGCTGTAGGGCTACTTGTTCGCGGTGGTTGTTGTAGATGTGTACATCGCCGAAAGTGTGCACAAAATCACCTACTTGCAAATCGCATACTTGGGCGAGCATCATTGTGAACAGGGCATAAGAGGCAATGTTGAAGGGTACTCCTAAAAATACATCGGCGCTGCGTTGATACAACTGACAAGAAAGCTTGCCATCGGCAACATAGAACTGAAATAAGGCGTGGCAAGGGGGTAAGGCGGCTTTACCGTTGGCTACATTCTCGGCAAACGATTTTCCTGTATCGGGTAATACCGAAGGATTCCAAGCTGATACAATAATGCGACGACTTTCGGGGTTGTGTTTGAGGGTTTCGACGACGGTTTTTATCTGGTCGATAGCTTCTCCATTCCAGTTGCGCCACTGTGCGCCATACACGGGGCCGAGGTCGCCGTTCTCATCAGCCCACTCGTTCCAGATACGCACGCCGTGATCGGTGAGGTATTTGATATTGGTATCGCCTTTTAAGAACCACAAGAGTTCGTAAATTACTGATTTTAGATGTATTTTTTTAGTAGTTACCAAAGGGAATCCTTGACTGAGGTCAAAGCGCATTTGGTAACCGAACACGCTGGTAGTACCGGTACCAGTGCGATCGTCTTTAGAATAGCCATTTTCAAGGATATGGCGCAAGAGGTCGTGATATACTTTCATTTGCCGATTTAATAGCCTCACCCGCGTTGCCCCCTCTCCCAAGGAGAGGGGGCAAGCCGCAAAAGTGAGTGTTTATAAGATAAAATATTTTATAATTTGTTGATTAGTAGATTAGCAGGGCGCAAAGGTAAGGATAATTTAGCAATTAGGCAATTGGTTTGATTTTCAGTGGTTAAAGAAGATTTTCATCGATTTATTTAAAAAAAACTTCTAAAAAATTTGCAGATTACAAAAATAGCAGTACCTTTGCACCGCAAATGAGAAATCGCTGGTCTATGGTGTAATGGTAACACAGCAGATTTTGGTTCTGTTATTCTAGGTTCGAGTCCTAGTAGACCAACGAAAGAGGCTTCCGAGAGGAGGCCTTTTTTATTTTATAAAAACGGTGAAAACAAGCGCACTACCCGCTCTATCATTTGCTTAAACTCACTCCGCTTTTGCCACTGTTCTAACTGCAACAAACGCGCATTTTTTAAATCGTTATAGAAAATTCTCTGCAAATTGCTGGCGACTGTTTTGTTGTACACGAGGGCATTTACTTCAAAATTGAGGTCGAAACTGCGCGCATCGAGGTTGGCTGTACCTACCGATGCTACTTCGCCGTCTATCACAAAAGTTTTAGCGTGTACAAATCCTTTTTCATAAAGATAAATTTCTACTCCTGCCTTGAGCAATTCTTCAAAAAATGACTCACTGGCGATATGTACAAATACCGAATCGCCTTTTTGGGGTACTAATAATTTCACTTTTATTCCGCTAAGTGCGGCAATGATAAGCGACTCTTGCAAGGAGGTATCGGGGATGTAATAAGGGGTGGTAATTAGGATTTCGCGTTTAGCTGCATAGATGAGCTGTACGGTAGCGTAGAGGATATTTGGGAGGTCGGAATCGGCACCGCTGGCGACGATTTGTGTGAAATAATCGGTGAGATGGGGCTCTATACCTATTGGGAAATAAGGAGCGTTGATAGCTACATTTTCACCGCTACAGAAATTCCAATCCTGCAAGAATACTGCTTGTAACACGTGAGCCGAATAGCCTTTTACTTTTAGATGAGTATCGCGCCAATAGCGTTCGTTAGCTTCGGCATTGTTGTACTTATCACTGATGTTGATTCCTCCTATAAAAGCGGTATAGCCATCTACCACTACTATTTTGCGGTGATTGCGGTAGTTCATACGATTGGCGAGTTTTACGAAGTTGATTTTGTAAAACGGAAAAGCAGGGACTCCATTTTCGCGTAGCTCACGCGCAATGTTTCGGCGTATGCCTTGACTGCCAAAATCGTCGTAAATGAAACGTACTTCTACCCCCTCACGCGCTTTTTCTATTAGAATATCTTTAATAGCGTTGCCTATGTGGTCGTTCTCGTAGATGTAATACTCTATGTGGATATGATGTTGAGCACTTCGCAAACTCTCAAGCAATTCAGGAAAGAGGTTTTCGCCATTGCATATTACTTTTACTTCTTCATTAGGAATCAATAAAAGGCGTTCCTCTATATTCGACAGAAATCGCAAACTTTTTTCATAAGATGCTGTAACCGAATTTCCTAAGGATTCTAAATGCGCTTGTATACGCGGGTAAATCTGTTCTAATTGTCGGCGGAAAGCTTGGTCTACAGTCAGTTTTTTGTGGTATATTTTATGCCGACGGTAGTTGATACCAAATGAAAAGTAGAAAATCGCCCCTGCAATGGGCACAAAGATAACTAAGAGCAAATAAGCTAAAGCTTTACTCACCGAGCGTGTGTCCCAAATAATTCGCAAGCACACAGCTATAACAAATAGTATGTAGAGTATTTCGTAGAGGAGAATCAGTTTCATTTATCCATATAATTGGTAATTTGTACTGAGTTGCCGTTTTGGTATTTTACTTCTTTAGCGACCTGACCTTGCTCGTTGTAGTATTTCCAAACGCCTTCTCTCTGTCCGCGAGCGTATTGTCCTTCTATAGAAAGTATTCCTGAGGGATAATACTCTTTGTAAGCGCCCTCTTCCCTACCCTTGTCGTAATGAGCTTCTTTAGTTAACACACCATCGGTGGTGTATGATTTCCAAGTTCCATCGGGATAGCCTTTTAGGTAAGCTCCTTCTACTAATAGGCGTCCGCGTTCGTCGTAAGAAGCGTATTTGCCGTGTTGTTCGTTGTTTTGGTAATAACTTTCGGTTTTTAGTTTTCCGTTAGGGTAATATGTTTTTTTCATTGTAGGGAAATCGTTGTCGTAAGTACCTTCCTCAGTGAGTATTCCATCGCTGTTGTAGAGTTGGTAATCACCTTGGTATTTTTCCCCTTTGTAATGCACTATTTTACTAAGTCGGCCGGTTTCGTAATACTCTTTGCGTACTGAAGTGCCATTAGCTTTGTACTCTCTTTCTTCACGGAGGGTGCCGTCGCTCAATTTGGAGAGCCATTTGCCTGTAGGTTCACCGTTTTTGTAGTATTCTACATCGGTTTGTACAAGTCCGCTACGGCGGCGAGTGACAGCCGACCATTGTTTACCGTCCTTTTTGCCCATTTTGTAGTGTTCTTCTTTGGTGAGTTTGCCGTTCTCGTCGTACTCTTTCCAATCGCCGTCGGGTTTGCCGTCCTTGTAGTTTCTATCGACTACTAATTTGCCATCGGAATATTCGCGGAATTTGCCGTCGAGTTCGCTGTTCTTGTAGTTATATTCGCGGTACATTTCGCCTGAGTAAGGAGCGTATTGCCTGTAAGGACCGTGGAAGATGCCTTTTTCAAAAGTAGCTTCGGTTTTTAGTTTGCCATAACGGTTGTAGAATTTCACCAATCCGTTGGCAATTCCATCAACAAAGGTAACCTCGTAGTATTCTCCTTGGTTGTTGCCTATTTTGTAGGCGCCGTTCAAACGAGTGTTGTTGCTTTTGAGGAAATGGATACTCTCATTGCCGAATTTTTTTTCTTCTATCTCATCCTCGGTGAGGAGTTGTTGTGCGTACTGCTGTAATGAAAGCAGTGATAAGACTGTAAAGATTAAATACTTCATATTGTTAATTGTTATTAGCGGTGAGATTTTGAGAGCCTCAGAAAGTCTTGGGGAGCCCCTGAAAAACTTTGAGATTTTTAGAGACTTTGTCGTTCTTAGAGACTTTGTCAAAGTTTTTGGGACTTTGACAAAGTCTGCGATTGTTAATTGAATAGAAATGCCATTGCAAAACCTATAACAATCACGCCTAACTTTCTATAATTAAATTGGTGATTTTCGGAGGTTTCAAACAGTATTACTGACGAGATATGCAAGAATATCCCTACGACTACGGCGCTCATCAGGTTGTGATAGGGCAATAAGGCGGGTACATAGTTTGCTAAAAAAGCGCCCAGCGGGGTCATTAGCGAAAAGACAAACAGAAAAGCGAGCGTGCGTTTGAGTCCGATGCCGGAATCTAAGAAAAAGATTGTCAGCACCATAGCAATGGGCAAATGGTGGATGAAAATGCCGTACACCATATTGCTGTGTTCGTGTAACGGGAAGCCTTCAAGCAACGAGTGGATACTCAAACTGATGAACAACCCCCACGGGAAATGGGTTTGTAATCCTTTGGCGGGTGAATGAAAATGACCGTGTTCGGCGCCGTGCGAAAAGAACTCTAACACGATTTGCAGGAGTATGCCCACAGCGATCCAGAGTCCGATGGTTTTATCGTCAAAATCACTGTGTTCTTCGTGAGCGTGTAGTGCCTCGTGATATACTTCGGGGAGGAGGTGAAAAATGGTCATCCCCATCAAAAAAGCGCCACTGAATGCCAATAACAGCTTAAGCCTGCTTTTATGTGTGGGTTTGAGCCACAACACAAGGCAAGCCCCTATCACGATTGAAAGGAAAGGAAGGAGGTAATTTTTCATTGAGTTACTGCTAATGATTGAATTGCTTGGATAAGCGCATCTACTTGTGCATCGGTAGTAGCCCACGAGCTAATCAAGCGAATGGCGGTGTGTTGCTCGTCTACTTTTTGCCACTGGTAGAAATCAAACTGCTCTGCTAATGCGGCAATTTGGTTGTGAGTGAGTATCGGGAATAACTGATTTGTACAAGTATTTGAAAGCAAGGTATAACCATTGGCTACAAACGCTTCTTTGATGCGTTTCATCTGCTGGTTAGCGTGCAATGCCAAAGCATCGTACAATTCGTTTTCAAACAAGGTGAGGAATTGCAAGCCGAGCAAACGACCTTTGGCGAGTAGCGCTCCTTGTTGTTTGAGGTAATACTCAAAACCATCGGTGAGGGCTGGGTTGTTGATTACAATGGCTTCGCCTAACAATCCGCCGTTTTTGGTAGCTCCTATATAAAATACATCGGTATAACGGGCTAAATCTTTCCATTGTATATCGTTGTCTTCAGCATTTAATGCCGATCCTAATCGCGCGCCGTCCATAAACAGCAGGAGGTTATGCGCTTGGCAACACTCGTAAATGGCTTTGAGCTCTGCCAAAGTATAGATGGTTCCTATCTCGGTGGCGTTCGTAATATACACGAGTCGTGGTTGTACTTGGTGTGGATAATTTGTATAGCGGGTGGCAAAATCGGCAATGCTCTCAGGAGTGATTTTACCGTTTGTTGCTGGGGCTAAGTGTATTTTGTGACCTACTGCTTCTATGGCTCCGGTTTCATTATCGGCGATATGCCCTGTTTCGGGGGCTATCACACTTTGATAAGTGCGCAACAAAGTGCCTATTACCAGCATATTAGCTTGCGTACCACCACTTACAAAAAATATTTGCGCCTCAGGGTTTTCTATCTTCTTTCTGATGAGTTCTTTGGCAGCTGCCGAATAACTATCGTAGCCATATCCTGCTTGTTGTACAGTGTTTGTGCGTACGAGGGCTTCTAAAATTGCGGGGTGAGCGCCTTCGGCATAATCGTTTTTAAATGATATTTTCATTTTTAGTATTAGTTAATGTGAGTTCGACGTAAGTAATTACTTAACAATCAG
>NZ_KB291378.1:102378-139458 GCF_000318295.1 Capnocytophaga sp. oral taxon 326 str. F0382 | reverse complement strand
AATCAATATTCTGTTATATCGGACTGACGTTAATATATTATAAAGAGACTGCATTATAGATTTTTAAGACAGCCTATACAGGCGTGTAATTATCTTACATATAGAAATCCTTTTTTTGTTTGTTGTTGTCCATTGAAATAATACGTCAATACATAGAAATAAGTACCTGCTAATCGTTTGCTACCTACTACTCCTTTTATATTAGGGTAGCCTCTAAAATATTCACCATTTTGTTGATAATGGTTATTTTCATAGACTTTCAAGCCCATTTCATCAAAAATAACCAAGGTAATAGGTTGGTTTTTATCTGTATTTTCTATTCTAAAATAGTTATCAAATCCTTTTTCAGTAGAAACGGCATTGTAAATCACGACTTCATTAGGGTTAGTATCTATGTGGGGAGGTTCTTGCTGTTTAAGTTTTATGGTAATATTTTGGGTATGTATTCTTTCATTGCCACAGACATCGTGAGCCACCCACTTATAGACTACTTTAGAGAGTTTCCCATTGGTGAGATATTCTTCTTTTGGCGGCATTGTAACGGTAGGTTGTCCTGCACAAGCATCTTCAGCTGAAATGCTCTGCTGAGAAGGTATGGGTGTCCCTTCATCAATGGTAAGATCTTGAGGCAGTGTTCCTACAAAGGTAGGTGATTTTTTATCGGATACCTTAATGCGCTGAGTATGTGTAAGGGTGGCACAACCATCGGAAGCCGTAAAAGTGCGCTCTAAAGTGAAATTGTTGAGACAGCGCTTGTTGAGTTCCTTATCGGCACGGGTTATCACTACTTTAGCACAACCTCCTTGAGTTGTAGGCGTTTGTACAGCAGGAATGGCTTTGACACAATCGACGGTTATATCGCGAGGAAGTGTTGCCCAAGTGAGGGTGGGGACTTTTTTTGGTACAATGGTAATGATTTGCTGGTGGGTAGTAACATTGCCACAAGTATCTTTAGCTATCCACGTATAGATAAGTTTAGTAAGTTTGCCTTTGGCATCCTTTTCTTCTTTATGAGAAGTTGTAACCGCAACAGTACCACAATTATCGGTAGCGGTAAGCATTACTTGAGCAGGTATTGTTTTGCCTTCTTTAACACTCATATTTTGGGGTAAAGCACCTACAAAAGTAGGGGGAGTTTTATCTGTTACGCTAATAGTTTGAGTGTAAGTAAGTGTTTGGTTACAAGTATCGGCAGCTGTAAAAATACGTTTGATGGTATAAGTATAGTCACAATTGCCTTTGATGCGTTCTTCTTTTTGAAGGGTAACCACAGGAGTACAACCACCTGTAATAGTAGGAAGTGTTACTGCTGGAATAGATTGCTCACAAGAAAGGGTTAGATGATTAGGGAGAGATGCCCAAAGGAGAGGTTCAGGAAGGGCTGAATTCTTTTCAATAGTAAAACCTCCATTTTTAGGATTGTAATTGGTAAGATCAAAAGCTAAACCATCGATTACTTCTACTTTTAGCACCGCCTTATCAGTATTGATATTAGGCAAGGTGATTTCCTTACTGCCGTTGTTATCAGTTTCTGTTACTACCACATATTTAAACGTCTTTCCTAAATCATCAGAAAGCAGGATACGCACTTTGGTGTCTTTGAAAATAGTATTATCTACATTCCAACTAAGGGTGAGTTTATCGCCTCCTTTATATTTGTTTTTTGTGGTAGATGTAATTTTGAAGGGGGTACCGTCTTTAACTGTTACTTTAGTTTCAGCCAAATCGTATTGTACTATATAATCAGCTGACGATTGGAGTGGGGCATCGCTCACTCCCAACCAAAAGGTAAAAGTACCCGTAGTCTGTTGTGCCAAACCACTATTGGCTACTACATCTCCCGAGTTTTCGTGGTATTCAGTTTTGATAGTTACAGGGTTGGCAGGGGTTGATTTATAAATAATGTATTGCGTTATAGGGGTTTCATCGCCATTTCGCACATCGTGTTGGTTTACGTTGTATAGTAGCTGCTCGCTATCGGGGTCGGTAGCGGGGATATAGAACTGGAAGAAAGAGCCTTTGGGAATCGTATAATGACTTTTAATCTTACTATGGCCTATGCGAGGAGCTTGAGTAGTGAAAGTCTTGTCGTGAGCTTTCACGGGTACTTTCGTCAATCGTTCCCGTATGCGCTGAATGCTTGAGAGTGAGAAGAAATCACGCGGACTGCCATAGCTCATCACCGAAGTACCTCTATCATACTCAGTCTTTTCACTATCGTAGGCTTCTGAGCCATTATAGTTGCCAAAAGTGTGTTTGCCTCCAAATAAGTGTCCGATTTCGTGAGCTATGACTTCTTTGGTAAGTACTGCTACAGCAGCAGCTTTGGTATTAGCTTTATAAACACCATTAATATTATCAGCCAAGCCACGAATGCCTTTATATAAAGAAATGGTATAAGCAAGGGTAATACCCGCATCGTAACTGTTTTCTCCTATAAGCCTATTGATAACATTAGTAGAATGATTAATCACATAATCAGCTCGGTGTTTTGTGTTGAAAGTCTCATCTTTTTCGTCTTTGATAATGAGACGCTCATCCTTTACTACCTCAAAACGTACTCCCAAATCACGCAGGTACATCTCGTTCAGGAAAGCCTCAGTATCTGCCCAAAAAGTTTTTACTTTTTGTACGTTTTTCTCTAAGTGTCCTGTACTGAAGGTACTATAAGGGATATGCATCGCCAAACGGTATACCCTTAATATTTGTGTGTTGGCAATGGTAGGAGCGGTTTCTTCGGCTAATATTGTGGGGCGTGCTGTTGAAGAGCTCGGGTGTGAATGAGGTGTATCGGTAGTGCCACACTCGAATTCTTCATTAGGCGAAAAGACTAATTGCCCTTTTTGCAAACTGATTTCATACGATTTATCTCGGTAGTGAAAACTCCCTGATACCGCTTTTAAACTTACTGAAAGGGTCGCTACGAAATTGCCTTCGCAGTAACCCACAAAAGAGCGAATACCCTCAGAAGCAAGAGAGGTTTTGCGCTCCTGCCATTGGATATCAAGTTGTTGATTTTTAGCAATTTCTTTGAGATAAGTTTCTGCGGTTTGAGCTTGTGCCCCTACAAAAAAGAGGATAAATAACCACAGAGAAAAAAAGTGTTTCATAAAAAGTAAACTTTTTGAGAGGGAGGTGAGAATCAGAAAATCTCAGTGAGACTCAGAAAATCTTGGATGAGAGAAAACTCTTACCTCTTATTTCAATTCAATGAGCATAGGGGTTTTAGCGGGTATTTCTAAGGTGCTTGTACTCAGATTGAGTTCTTTCCCTGAAATAACATCTTTTCCCCTCAAAAATCCCGCCAAACTCTCGGCAAAGCGGTTGAGGTGGAGCGTTTGGGGCTTATCACTGTTGTTGAGGATAACCATTAGGCTCTCGGTATCGTTGTAGCGAAAATAGACATATACTTCATTTTCAGGTAAGTATTGTTTAGTCCTTCCATAATGAATTACGGCTTTATCTTTACGCCAGTTGAAGAGCTTGGCTGTAAAATCGTAATATTCTTTCTGGGTAGCTGTACGCCCAGAGACTGTGAAAGCATTCTGTGCATCGCCTGCCCAGCCACCAGGGAAATCTTGTCGTATATCGCCATCGCCTTTGCTCTTGTCGCCTGCCATTGCTATCTCACTACCATAATACAATTGCGGAATACCACGCGCTGTTGCCAGCAATGTGATAATCATTTTATAATCCTCTATCTTAGGATATACGTGATTGATACGTGCTGTATCGTGATTCTCGGCAAAGATAAGCAGGTTGTTGATGTCTTTATACAGAAAATCATTAGCTAAATTGTCGTAGAGTTGTATCATACCTTTGTCCCACGAAGGCGTAGAGCGAAACGCTTCTCCTATTGCATTAAAAAGTGGAAAATCCATCACGGTAGGCAAGTAAGTATTATAGCTTTGTATCGCACTGATAGGGCTATCCTTTTGCCAATACGATACTTGGGCACTCTGGTTGAGCCACACTTCCCCCATAATATTGAAATGAGGATACTCATCGGTGATAGCTTTTGTCCATTTAGCGATGCCCTCTTTGTCGTTATATGAATAAGTATCTACGCGCAAACCATCGAGATCGGCGTATTCTATCCACCAAATAGCGTTCTGGGTGAGATAGTTAAGCACCAATGGATTCGCTTGGTTGAGGTCGGGCATAGAGCGCGCAAACCAACCTTTTTCGCAGTACTTTTTATCCCATTCCGAAGCATTACTATCCATCTGAGTGCTCATACGGAAAGTGCTCTGACCATACCCAGGGAATTGATGTAACCAATCGTAGCAAGGCAGGTCTTTCACCATCCAATGCTGACTGCCCCAGTGGTTGGTTACATAATCTTTGATGAGCTTCATACCGCGCTTGTGCAAAGCCGCTGAGAGCTGTTGGTATTCCTCATTCGTGCCATAGCGGGGGTCTATTTTGTACACATCGGTTTGGGCATAAGTGTGATAAGAATGTTGTGGTTCGTTGTCCTCACATAAGGGTGTACTCCATAAGGCTGTAGCGCCTAAGGATTGTATATAATCCAAATGGTTGATAATACCTTGAATATCTCCCCCGTGACGACCATTAGCAACCGAGCGGTTGAGTTTATCGGTAAGTGCAGGGTGTGAATCGTTGTTAGGATTTCCATTGGCAAAGCGATCGGGCATAATGAGATAAATCATATCACTGCTGTCGAAACTTTTGCGGTAAGCCGAGCCCTCACGACGCGCTTTTAATTCGTAGCGGACACTGCCCACTTGTTTCTTCTTCTGCCATAGTGAAATGGTATAGTTGCCCGCTTTTTTACTCTTAGTGTCTACAGTAACAAATAGATAATTAGGGTTTTCGGTTTTCAGCACATTGGTGATAGGCAAGTCGCTTTCCACGCGGTATTGTGCTATATTTTTGCCGTACAATAATATTTGTATTTCGGCATAGTGCATTCCTTCCCACCAAAAAGGCGGTTCTACACGATCGATTTGAGCGTGAGTATTAAAAAAAGTAAATAGTCCCATAAGGGAAATAATGTATTTCATAGTGCAAGTTATACGGATGTTTATTCGCGCAAAGATAGGCATTTCTTTTCAAACAACAATGATAAGATAGTAGTTAGTTATTTTAGCTCGGACAAGTCTGACCCCACAGAACCAGAGCAACAGTTCATAGCAACAACATTATAAATTCTATTAGTATTCCATTAATCTTTGGTTGGTCTTCATTGTAGAGCCACTGTAGACCCACTGTAGACCCACTGTAGACCCACTGAAGTCCCACTGTAAAACTATCATAGTTCCGTTTAAGGTTTGTTTAAAGTCTATCAAATGTCTCACCCCTATTCATTTGTCAATTATCAATTGCGAATTGTCAATTGTTTTGTAACTTTGCCCCGTTAATTATTTATCACTATGAAAATCGTAATCTCTCCTGCCAAAACTATTAACGAAACATCGATTTTACCTACAGAACGTTATTCAACGGCTATTTTTCTAAAGGAAATTGCTGAAGTACACGCTGCTCTTAAGCCGCTATCCCCCAAAAAACTATCGGATTTGATGGGAATTTCATCTAAACTTGCTGAACTTAACTGGCAGCGCAACCAAACTTTTGCAATGCCTTTTACTCCCGAAAATGCACGTCCGGCACTCTTTGCTTACGATGGTGACGTATATGAGGGGCTTGATGCCTATTCACTTTCTGAGGCGCAAATTGACAAGCTGCAAGAGAGTTTACGCATCCTATCAGGACTTTATGGAGTGCTAAAACCATTAGATCTTATCGCTCCTTATCGATTAGAAATGGGCATCAAACTACCTATAGGAAAGGCTGCAAACCTTTATGCTTTTTGGAAAGACAAAATCACTCAGGCATTGAACGACGAATTGCAAGAAGGAGAATTGTTTATCAATCTCGCCAGTGAAGAATATTTTAAGGCAATTGATACCACAAAGCTAAAAGTGCCCGTGATTACACCTATCTTCAAAGATTATAAAGGGGAAACACTAAAAGTCATTAGTTTTTATGCGAAGAAAGCGAGGGGTCGAATGGTGCGTTTTTTAGCAGAAAATGAGATTCGCTCAGTAGAAGATTTGAAAGGGTTTAACGCTGATGGATATGCGTTTTCAGAAAAGTTTTCAGAAGGGAATGAGTTAGTTTTCATAAGGTAGTAAGTGGTACTACTTAATTTCTATTTTTATATATTGGCGTAAAGGGTTATATCTCGTCATATTATCTACATAAAAACACTGGTCTTTGTTAATAGAAGCATATAGATTCCCATCTTTATCCCAAAATATATCATTTTCTTTTGGATCATCATAAGGAGTCCAATAGGTAAAACCAATATTTAGTCTCTCTTTTATTTTAAAGGGAGAAAGGCTTTCTATTTCATAAAGATACATAAAGCCGCTTATATCCATACCTTCTATCAGGCAAAATATATACTTTTTATCAGGAGAAACATAAGGATAACCCTTGATTTTAGTTTGCTTACCTGTAGTTTTATCTACTAATATATATTCTATCCATCCCAAAGTTAATAATGAAACCACATATTGATTCAATTTTTCTATATTTCCTTCGTAATAATATATTTTATCATAATATTCCTCCTCAGTTAATTCATCTTTAAATATTACTACTTTATTTTTACAGTTAAAAACAAGCTTATGATCTTTTTTAGGATGTAAAGCAGAATCTTTTTTTAATAAATCAATTCTATTTTCTTGCTTTTCCAAATATTCTTCTCGTGTAATAGGAGTTACTGACAAAAACTGAGAAAAATTACTAAGCTCCTCTCTATCAGTTTCATTAACGACAATTCGGTCGGATTGTTCCAAAACTTCCTTTGTAAAGTTGATTTGCTCACATCTTCCCATATCTTTTTTAAGAAAATAAAGGATTTTTTCTTCTTCCTCTGCTTTGTAAAAGTGAGCTGATTCACCTATGATATTGTGCCAAGTTGCAAAATGTTCGTTAACAGGTTCTCCTAAGGAATTTATATCAGGTGTTTTGTATAACAAAGCATCAGAATTAATCACATACAATTCCTTATTTACAGGCTCAAATACCTCTGTTTGTTGCTTTTCTGTAGAAGTTTTGGACATCGTGGTTTGCTGCGATCGAAAAAGTTGACAAGCAGTGAAGTAAAAAATTGATATGTAAAGGATGAAGTATTTCATTGTTAATTATTAATTGTCAATTGAATAACTAGTCCTTCGTTGCCTCGTACATTGAAAACGGTATTGTCATTAAAAATGAGGTATTGTCCTTTGATACCCATTAGTTTACCACTATAAGTAGGGGTTTGCGACAATTGCAGTGAGCGCACTTGGGTAGGGTATTTTTCTACAGGGAAATGAATGCGTAGGGGAGTGATATCTTCGGTGATGTAGGGCTGTACTTCATTGGGTACAAAGTCGCGCACTTCTAATTTTACTCGCAATAAATCTACAGGGGTAATTTGGTTAGTAAGCATTTTGCGCCAATTGGTTTTATCGGCTAAATGCTCTTTGAGAGCGACCTCGGCGATGCCTGCTAAATATCGATTAGGAACTTCGGCAAGGATGAGAGCTTCGTGCGCCCCTTGGTCGATCCAACGGGTTGGGGCTTGTGATTTACGGGTTACTCCTACTTTTACATCGCTAGAATTGGCGAGATATACATAATGCGGTTGCAACTGCACTTGCTGTTCATAGCCTAAATCGCGTTCTTCGATATTGAGGTGTGCTTTGCTGAGTTCGGGGTGCATCACCCAATCCGCAGTTTGAGGGACTTCAAAAAAACACTCTTTGCAATAGCCCTGACGGAAGATTGGTTTGTTTTCACCACAATTCATACACTGAAAACGCACAAATTGGAGTGTTATATCCTTGCCGATAAGTTGGTTCATCAGTACAAAGTCACCTTCCATTGGCAAATAATACCGTATAGGGTCAGCCCATTCGGTAAGCATTTTTTGAAGTACTCCTTGAAACATTGTTTTATTGACTATATGTGTTTTAAATCTGCAATGGTTTGAGTAGGATTGGCAGCATTGAATACAAAACTACCAGCCACTAAAGCATCGGCGCCTGCTTCTACTAATGCTTTGGCATTCTTTAAACTCACTCCTCCATCTATCTCAATAAGGGTTGAGGCTCCTGCTTGCTCAATCAGCATTTTGGCTTGTCGCACTTTTTTATAAGTATTTTCTATGAATGACTGACCTCCAAATCCTGGGTTTACACTCATCAACAAGAGTACATCTACCTCTTGAATGATATCTTCTAAAAGTACCACAGGAGTATGCGGATTAAGTGCTACTCCTGCTTTCATTCCTTCTGCCTTAATAGCTTGCAAAGTGCGGTGCAGGTGTGTACACGCCTCGTAATGTACGGTGAGGATATCGCTGCCGAGCTTTGCAAAAGTACTGATATATCGGTCAGGGTCGACAATCATCAAGTGAACATCAAGGGGCTTGGTAGCGTGTTTGTGAATCACCGATAACACGGGCATACCATAAGAGATGTTAGGGACAAACACGCCGTCCATAACATCAATATGAAACCAATCGGCTTCGCTGGCGTTTACCATTTCAATAGCTTGTTGTAGGTTGCCGAAATCGGCAGCAAGGAGAGAAGGCGCAAGAATCATATTTTCAATTAATAATTAACAATTAATAATTAACAAATTTCAATTAAATAATTAACAAATTTCAATTAACAATTATCCTACACTGCCTTCTAAGGAGATTTCTAAGAGTTTTTGAGCTTCGACGGCGAACTCCATAGGCAGTTTGTTGAGTACTTCTTTACCAAAACCATTTACGATGAGTGAAATTGCTTTTTCGGTATCAATACCACGCTGGTTACAATAGAAAATTTGGTCTTCACCAATTTTAGAAGTAGTAGCTTCGTGTTCTATTTGGGCGGTAGGATTTTTAGCTTCTATATAAGGAAAAGTGTGTGCTCCACAATCATTTCCCATTAAGAGAGAGTCACATTGAGAGAAATTGCGCGCATTTTTAGCATTAGGCACTACTTTTACCAATCCGCGGTAGCTATTTTGTGATTTGCCTGCCGAAATACCTTTAGAAATAATTGTAGATTTAGTATTATTACCCAAATGTATCATCTTAGTACCTGTATCGGCTTGTTGAAAGTGATTGGTAACGGCAATAGAGTAAAATTCTCCTATAGAATTATCTCCTTTGAGCACTACTGAAGGGTATTTCCAAGTAATAGCAGAGCCTGTTTCTACTTGTGTCCACGATATTTTTGCATTTTTCTCGGCTAAAGCACGTTTGGTTACAAAATTATAAACCCCACCTTTACCGTCTTTATCTCCAGGGAACCAGTTTTGTACTGTAGAATATTTAATTTCGCCATTATCCATAGCTATAAGTTCTACCACAGCAGCGTGTAATTGGTTTTCATCGCGTTTGGGCGCTGTACAACCTTCGAGGTAAGAGACGTAAGCACCTTCATCAACAATGAGGAGGGTACGTTCAAACTGACCTGTACCAGCTTGATTGATACGGAAATAGGTAGAGAGTTCCATAGGGCAACGCACTCCCTTAGGCACATAGCAGAAAGAGCCATCGGAGAAGACAGCAGAGTTGAGCGCAGCATAGAAATTATCGGTTTTAGGGACAACCGTACCGAGATATTTGCGCACGAGATCGGGATATTTTTGAATAGCTTCGGAAATAGAGCAGAAGATAATGCCGCGTTCAGCCAATGTTTTTTGAAAAGTAGTTGCTACTGAAACGGAGTCCATCACTACGTCCATTGCGACAGCAGGTTTATCTTCTACCCCTGTGAGGCGTTTTTGTTCTTCGAGAGAGATGCCGAGTTTTTGGAAAGTTTCCAAGAGTTGAGGATCAACCTCGTCTAAACTATTGAGTTTAGGTTTTTGTTTAGGAGCAGAGTAGTAGGCAATATCTTGAAAATCGGGAGTTTCAAATTTAAGGTTTGCCCAATGAGGAGGCTCTTCCATCGCTTGCCACGCGCGGAAAGCTTCTAAGCGCCAATCGGTCATCCATTGAGGTTCGTTTTTCTTTTTAGAGAGGGCAATTACCACCTCTTCATTGAGTCCTTTAGGGAAAGTTTCGGATTCTATATCAGTATAAAAGCCGTATTTATATTCGTTGTTTTCTAATTCTTCTTTAAGTTCTTCTTCTGTATATTTAGCCATTTTTAGCAATTAACGATTTACAATTAATAATTAAGTGGGCAAAGATAGTACTTTAAATTGAATCTAAAATACTATCTTTATAATTATTTTCTATCTTATATAAAAATAAAAGATAAAATTGTAAGAATTTATCACTTAATTAGAGTGTTTAAGAGTTCGTGGACGGCATCGCTATTCCAACGGGCAATTCCTTCTTTTTGAGCGCGTACGAGTCCGTTTTTATCTACGATATAACCTGACGGGATTTTTTCGGGGTCGAAAGGCATTTTCTCACCGATGATGAGGTAGGTTACTTTGAAATGGAAATTGCGTTTTTGCATCATTTCTTCCACTGGTTCAGGGCGCTCGTTAGTGATGATATAGAAATCTACTTTATCCTTATAGGCATCATATAGTTTTTCTACTGCATAGAGGTCGGCAATACTAATACCTCGCCAAGAGGAGAAGAAATACACGAATGAGGGTTTCTTTCCTTGAGTTTGCGAGTAGTTGAACTGCACATCTTTGCGATCTTTGAGTTGCCAACTGAAATCAATTTTTTGAGCTTTATCGGCAGGAATGATGTCTACCGAACTAGCGAAAATTCGTTGTAGTAAAATCTTACTTTCATAACCTAAGGGGGTTACGAAGAAAGAAAGTATGAAAAGGATAAGGAGTAGATTAAGTATGGTACGTTTTTTCATATAAACTAAATTATTTTTCTTCTTGAATGATATCTTTATATTCTTCCCAAAAGGCTTCGAACTGCGACATTGATTGGTATAGAAACTCCATTGTTTGTTGCCAAGTGTCTTTGTTGTGAATGGTTACCCCTTGCAGTTCTACATATACACAACTAATTTCTTTACCATTGTCCAAGAAGAAATGCTCTTCGAAAACAGCGTTAGGGAGGTATTCTTCTTGAAGTATGGTTTTGAGCGACAGCAATTTGTTATAATACAAACTACGTATCTCCTCGTGAGGGTCTTCTACAGCGAGTAGCACCCGCGCTTTACGAGTGTCGAATGAAAACTTAAAACTGAAATCCTTTATTTTAGTGTCATACAACGTCCATTTGCGAGGAAACGATTTACCAAAAGATATCCAGAAGTCTTCGCGTAGTTTTTTTGCTTCGGCTTTGCTATACACTTTTAATTAGGTAACAAGTAACAGGTAATAGGTAACAAGTTGATATGTGATAATAAATTAATTGAAATTTATTTGGGCGGAGAAAGTAAGAGGTGATCCATCTATTTGCTTGTAAAAAGTAAATTTATAGAAAGTGGAACCGTTTTTTTCTAAAACACCATATTTTTGTTCTTCTACATCAAAAGCCAGAAATACATCAGGAGTATTGATTTTTCTAAGTTTGAATTGCAATTCATTTGTTTTTTTATCAAACAACTCATATCCCCAATTAGTTGGTTTAGCATACAGAAATAGAATAAGAGGTTCGCTTATAGGCGCAGCAGTAACTGTAAGTTCGGGTACTGCTGTTGTTGCTGAGGGGATAGAGGGTTTTGAGGCTACTGAAGGAGTTTGATAATCTGCCTTAAAAGTAGCTAATTCTGTACCAGAAAGGGCATTACGCAAGGCTTCTTGGTAGGATTTTTTAAACTCCTTTTCACGGCTTTTACCTATCTGAGAAGTAAAGACCGCTTTATTAGTACAATCGGTGAGAAGGAATTGTACTTTAGAGGTCATCATATTCGATTGGTTCTTCACATCAGCTTTTAGGGTAGCGCAAGGGTTTTGGAGTAGCTCGGCAGGAGCTTCACTTTCCATATAGACTTTAAATTCTTGTTTTTCGAGCAAGAATTTTGTGAGCATATTGAGTTGATATTGATTGTCTTCTTTTTGGAAAGCATAACGATTAGGAACAATCACGGTTTGTGCTACAAGAGTTAGTGGTAGTAATGCTACTAAAAATAATATTTTTTTCATTGGGTTTATTTATTTAACGCGAGTTCGGTGCTACTTAACGTGAGTTCGACGTAAGTAATTATTAAACAATCAGTGAAATATTTTTAAGCTCCCACGAATTACACGAATTTTCAGAAATAGGGAGTGCATAAAAGTCTTTATTTCCACGAATTTGGGAGTGTGTAAAACTTTATTTTATATTATCTCACGAATTTCACCTGAGGTGGTTTATATTGTGAATATATTATAATACAAAGCTCTAAATCAATATTCTGTTATTATAAAATTCTCCCGCAGATTACACGGATAAAACGGATTACAATGTTTTTAGGATTCTGGCGCTACGCTTACGATTTTACGGAGTTTAACGCAAATACAATTGTAAATCAGTGTACTATTTACTATTATTAATACTAATCAAAGAATATTATTCTTCGTTGTTCTTCATACGAGCTTCGAGTTCGGCCTGGAACTCCTCAATAACGGGCTTCATAGTGCTTTCAGGGAGGTCGGAGATACGGATATACATTAATCCATCAACAGAATTGTTGAACAGCGGGTCGACATTGAAAGCGATAACTTTGGCGTTTTGCTTGATATACTTCTTGATGAGCACTGGCAAACGCAAATTCCCAGGTTCGAGTTCATCGATTAGCTTGTCGAATTTGTTTAAATCAGCCTTACTTTCGTCGAAAATAAAGTCTTTATCTTCGTCTTTGAGTTTTACTTTAAATTCTTTTTTGGGGCGTACATATTGTGCGATGTAAGGGTCGTAGAAGTTTGACTTCATAAACTCTATCATCAGCGATTTAGAAAAGTTGGAAAATTGGTTGCTAATGCTCACGCTACCCAACAGATAAGAGTGTTCGGGATAGCGCAAAGTAGTGTGGGCAATTCCTTTCCAAAGCAAAAACAGGGGCATTGGTTTCTGTTGGTATTCCGAAATTATAAAAGCACGCCCCATTTCGATGGTTTTACTCATCATATCGTAGAGTTCGGGCTCAAAACGGAATAAATCGTGCGTATAGAAACCTTCAATCCCATATTTAGGGAATATCTCAGCGCCTAATCCCATACGATAAGCGCCTGCAATTTTTTTAGCTTCGTTATCCCAAAGGAAAAGATGGTGGTAATAGAGGTCGAATTTATCGACATCGGAGGAAGCGTTTGTCCCCTCCCCTACTTCGCGGAAGGTAATTTCACGCAAGCGACCTATTTCCTTCATTATATTAGGGATTTCCTGATAAGGAGCTAAAAAGACCTCGTAATTATTGTTTTTCAGCAGTCGGTAATCCTTTTTAGTTACATTTTCTACTTCTTTTTCTATAAGATCTTGCTGTATAGGAGCTTCAATTTGTTGTGGATTAGGAGTACCTTTGTTTGATTTCAGTACATTAGGCAAAGGCAAGAATTTTTTATCTTGTTCAAAAGCATTGGCTAAGATATAGGTTTTCTTGCGGAGGAACTCGGTAAAATCGGCTAAATCGGTATGTTCATCTTGCATAGTTACCGAGATGGGTTTTCCTATGCGTATGTAGATAGTACGTTGTTTTTGAGTGAGGAGTTCTGAAGGTAATTTGGCAGTGCGTAAGGTATCACTCAGGCTCGCCAAAAAGTAGAACAATTTGCTATTTTTAGCGTGGAAATAGATAGGGACGATAGGCACTTTAGCTTTTTTAGCGAGTTTCATTGCTGCTTCTTCCCAAGGTTTATCAACCATTAGTTGTCCTTCTTTGGTTACAGACACTTCACCAGCAGGAAAAAGCCCCAAAGGTTTTCCTTCTTTGAGATGTGCTATGGTGTGTTTGAAGCCAACAATACTGGATTTTGCATCCTTGCGGTCTTCAAACGGATTGACAGGCAACACATAAGGAGCTAAAGGCTCAATGCGTTGGAGGAGGAAATTTGCCATAATTTTGAAATCAGGGCGTTTTTCTAAGAGCAATTTGAGGAGCAAAATGCCATCAACACCCCCCAGTGGGTGGTTAGAAATCGTGATAAAAGCTCCTTCTTTGGGGATATTTTTAAAATCTTCTTCAGGTATTTCGAACTTTATTTCAAACTCGTCTAACAGTTTGTTGAGGAAGTCTAAGCCTTCAAATTTTTTGGTTCGGTTGTAAATAGCATTGAGTTTGGAAAGACGGAGCAACTTCATCAGCGCCCATCCTCCAAAGGTACCCAAGAAACCAAGTTTATCAATATTAATTGCTTTGGCTACTTCTTTGGCACTTACCAATCCTTTATCTTTTTGCATTCTCATTCGTTATTAAAGTTTTATGATTGTTTTCCTTTTTGCAGTTGTTTTATTCTCTTAAGTCGTGCCATCACTTCATCACGGTGGAGGGATTTAGAAGCTACCTTGCCTATAGTGAGCCCTTGTACCAAAATAGAAAACAATACTACTATATAAGTAATTTGCAACAATGTTTCTTTAAGACCGCCCTTATCGGCTGGGATAGAGAGCACTAAGGCAATAGATACACCGCCGCGCACGCCTCCCCACACCATAGTAATGAGAGATCCTGAAGAATAGGTAGTAGCTTTGCGTAATATAGTTTGGGCGGGAATATAAATTGCTAAAGCACGCCCTAAGAGGCACACGAGAATAGCAACACCTCCTAAGAGGAACTGTTCATTTAAGTTATCTATCAGTAGCATCTCAAAACCTATGAATAAGAACAAGATGGCATTCATAATTTCATCGACGATAGCCCAGAATTTCTCTAAGTAATCTTTATTTTCGGCACTATTTGCCTTTTTCCCTATGTTACCGACAAAGAGTCCTGCAATCACCATTGCTAAAGGCGAGGATACGTGAGAAGTTTTAGCAATGAGGAAGCCTCCCATTACAACGGCTAAAGTGAGCAAGACACTCACGTGATAGTCGTCGGCTTTTTTCATCATTTTGGAGGCTATCCAGCCTAAGAGCACCCCTAAGAAAACGCCTCCTCCAGCCTCTAAGAGAAAAAGTTTTGTAATGGTATTGAAGGAAGGTTCGAAAGTGTGATCGGTAGCTAATTTGAGTACGACAGCGAACATTACGACGGCTACCCCATCATTGAAAAGAGATTCACCTGTAATTTTATTTTCGATACGTTTTGGTACATTAGCTTGTTTGAGTACTCCCAACACTACAATAGGATCGGTTGGGGAAATAAGCGCTCCAAAAAGCAGACAATAAACATAAGGAATATGGATTTCTACCAAAGGAGCTATATAGTACAATAAGACTGATATAAAGAAAGCTGAGAGTACTACGCTGATAGTTGCATAGGTAAAAATGGGGAGTCGGTAATTTTTGAGGTCGTTGATATTGATATGGAGAGCACCTGCAAAGAGGAGGAAGTTTAGCATTGCCCCCATTAAGATTTCGGTAAAATCGAATCCTTGTAATAGAGATTCCAAGCGGTGTGCCAAACCTGAAAATATTTCACCACCGAAAAGACGTACGCCTACTGATACCATCATAGCAATCACCATAATACCTATAGTCATAGGTAGTTTTACGTAGCGCACATTCACGTACGAAAACAAGGCGGCTAAGACGATAATCACTGAAAAAGCGTAGTATAACTCCATATTACTATTTTATTTGTCGGCAAAGGTACGAATAATTTGGAAATTTACAAATTTGCTAATTAGCTAATCGCTTTCGTCGGTGTTCAGTAAGTTCAGAGAAATTGTATTGGAGAGCAGGGGTTTGATCTTCCAATTCACCATTGCTAATGGCACGGAGGATGATTTCTTCTATCCAATAATCTTCTTCGATATTCATAGGGTCATAGCCTTTTTTTAGGGAGAGATCGTAGAGCCAAGCGGTTTTATTATACCAATAGGCGTTCCAACCGTTGCGGAGTTCTTTTACCAAATCGTAGGCAGTACGCCCTGTTTGGCGGTGGATGAGCTTGATGAGGATGCGCCCTTGAGAGCGAGAGAGTTTTTTGAGTTCGTCGGTAAAGTGGTCTTCTATATAGCGTTGAGTGCGCTTTACATAGACTTTTCGCTGTTGTTTGTTTTGCATAGTATCCATAGTACGTTCCATAGTATAAAGGCGATCGGCAGCCATTTTAGCATAAGGATACACGCGTTTTACACGACTTTTGAGCAGTAGATATCGTTTTTGAGCATCGGCATCACCAAAGGAACGCTCTCTACCAAAGAGGTTTACCTCAGGAAGATAGATAGTATCACCTTCGTGAAAATCTTGAGCGAACAAGAGGTAAGAGGTAAGAGGTAAGAGGTAAGCTATAAATGGTGGAGATAATGTTTTATATATGTGATGATGTTTTTCATAGTGATTTTTTTATTAAGGGCGTATGGCATACTCCCCTGCATAACATACTGCAAAAATTATTCCAAGTTACCTATTCACTATTAGCTTCACTATTTCCCTAAAACAGCCATTTTAATAGCAGTAATAGCGGCTTCTACACCTTTGTTGCCTAGTTTTCCTCCACTTCGGTCGAGTGATTGCTGAAGGTTGTTATCGGTGAGGACACAGAAGATTACGGGCACCTCACTTTGCATTGCATTGAGCTGAGCAATACCTTGTGTAACTCCTTGACACACAAAATCAAAGTGTTTGGTTTCGCCTTGTATTACACAGCCTATTACGATGATAGCATCTAAGTGCTGAGTATCGATCATTCGTTTGGTAGCGTGTACCAGTTCAAAACTACCAGGGACTTCCCAAAGGAGAAGATTGCTATCTACAGCACCACAATCTTTAAGGGTAGCGATAGCACCATTGCGCATTCCATAAGTTACTTGTTCATTCCACTGAGAAGTAATAATCCCAAAGCGAAGAGCTTTCGCATTTGGGATTGTATTTTTATCGTATTGAGATAAATTCTTGTTTTCTGTTGCCATTTTTTCAGATAAGAGATAAGAGATAAGAGGTAAGAATGTTCATCTTCTACCTTTTATTCTTATCTTGTTTTATTGACTGATTTTTCCGATAAGAATATCGATAGTGCGAGCTTCTTCTGAAGTAGGGAATTCATCTTTGATGCGCTCGTAGTATTTAAGAGCATCATCTTTTTTACCTTGTAGAGAAGCTACGATACCTGCTTTTTTGAGGTATATAGGAGTTACAAAATCGTTGTTGCTATGTTCAAAGGCTTTGATGTAGTATTTGAGAGCCTCGGCATTATTTTTTTGTTGAAGGTAAGCATCGCCTATATTTCCATAGGCTAAAGCGCCGAAAATATCGTCATCAGAATTAAATTCTTTGAGGTGATTGATGGCATTGTTGTAGTCACGCAAACGCATATAAGCCATACCCATACCATACTCGGCGAGGTTAGCAGCTTTGGTACCACTATAGTTTTGAGCGATTTGCTTGAAGCCATATTTACCTTTACCACCTTCGATAGAAACTTTGAAGAGAGAATCTTTAGCTTTAGCATCGGTAGCTTGCATAGCTTCATCAAAGAATTGTTGAGCGAAGAAGAATTCGTTAGCAGCTTTCTTTTCGTTAGGAGCTTTCACAAATTGTTGGTATAACAAATAACCTAAGCCCAGTACGGCTACAGCTATGAGGGCTCCGATAATAATTTTCTGATTGCGTTTCACCCAATCTTCGGTACGAGTAGCACCTGCATCAAGGGCATCGAATACCTCGGCAGTAGTACTTTCTTGGTGCAATCGAGTTTCTTGAGCGTCGTCGAGTTGCTCGTTATCTCTATGTCTATTAGGTCGGTTGTTGTTCTTTTTGTAAGTTGCCATATATAATTTTCAATTAAAGTTCGGCAAAAGTACGACAATTATTTGAATTGACAAATTTTTTTTCTAATTTACTTATTTGTGAATCTGCTAATTATTTTATACCTTTGCCACTCCAAAGTAGTTTTATATGCTTACTAAAGAACCATTACATTATTTTTCTACTATACGCAAATATTTCAGAAACTCTTACTTAGCTGAAGACATTCATCAGATTATCATTGGGATAGATTGCGATTACTTCGATGCCTACAGTCATAATTACGCCTCTTTGCAAGCCTATTACCAGCAACAAACACCCATCGCACCCTTTGCGGGACTTTTTGGGGTATTAGGTTATGAATCAATCCATTTTTTTGAAAATATTCCCACACAAGAGCAAGCTCAATACGAGTTTCCCGCCTTTGTATTTGCGAATGCGAAAGCCTATTTGCATTATTCCAAAGTGAATAAAGTGTACTCTTTTTACGGCGATGAAGTATTATACTTCAATTTTTTGGAAGCAGCAAATGAAGAAACTTCTACTTCTATAAAATCAATTTCAGCTGAAAAACCTTTTTATCACATCAATACCGACCTGAATGAGGAGCAAACACACTTCTACAAGATAGTGGAAAAAGCTAAGGAATACCTACGTGCTGGCGATATTTTTCAAGTGGTATTGAGCGAACAACTCTGTTTGGAAAGCAACCTCAACTCTTTAGAATTTTATAAACTACTCAGTACAGCCAATCCCTCTCCTTATATGTTTTTCTTCCCTACTCCTTATGGAGAGGTGGTGGGGTCAAGTCCTGAAATATTAGTAGAAATCAACTCGGAAACTATGTATATAGCACCTATCGCTGGTACACGCCCGCGTGGTAAAGATGCTAACGATGATGCTCGTTTGGCACAAGAACTTCTCGCCGATCCTAAAGAGTGTTCTGAGCACCGAATGCTGGTTGATTTAGCTCGCAACGATATAGGGCGCTTTGCTGAGAAAGGTACTGTACAGGTGAAGAATATGATGCACATCAAGCAGTTAGAACACGTGATGCACATAGTAACCGATGTGTATGGTCGCAAGCGCAAAGAGGTGTCGCTTTTTGAGGTGATTGGAGCAGTATTCCCTGCAGGTACGCTGAGTGGAGCGCCTAAAATACGCGCTATGGAAATTATTGCTGAGCTGGAACAATTCCGCCGCAATGTGTATGGAGGAGGTATTGGCTTTTTGCATTTCAACGGCAACGTACAGCTCGCTATTGTGATACGCAGTGCTTTTTTTGAAAAACCTGCTTTTCAGGATTCTGAGTGCACCCGCGTATTTATACAAGCCGGAGCAGGAGTTGTTTATGATTCTATACCTGAAAAAGAATATGCTGAAATACAACACAAAAGAGCTTCAGTAGTGAAAGTGTTTGAGAAGAATTGTAATCCTCACCCCCAAGCCCTCTTTCAAGGAGAGGGGGCAATCCGCAAAAAAGGACTATAACTAATGACTAAAACCTAACAACTAAAAATGATTTTACTAATAGATAATTACGATTCATTTGTTTTTAATGTAGCACAATACCTCGGCGAACTCACTGATGAAGAAGTGCGTACTGTGCGCAATGACCAACTCACTCTTCCCGAGATACGCGCTCTAAAGCCCTCACGTATAGTGCTTTCACCAGGACCTAAA
The DNA here is from genome assembly GCF_000318295.1 of Capnocytophaga sp. oral taxon 326 str. F0382. NCBI lineage: Bacteria > Pseudomonadati > Bacteroidota > Flavobacteriia > Flavobacteriales > Flavobacteriaceae > Capnocytophaga > Capnocytophaga sp. oral taxon 326. The sequence goes on along the minus strand of NZ_KB291378.1, from coordinate 120,005 downwards.
CACCCTAAGGACAGTGGGATTTGTTTGGAAATACTAAAAGAAATTACCGATATTCCTATTTTAGGTATCTGTTTAGGACATCAGGCGTTTGGATTGGTACACGGTGCCACTGTAAAACGATTAGAAATACCTTTGCACGGCAAGACTTCTGTGCTTACCGTTAGCGAACCACAATCGGTATTGTTTAAAGGCTTGCCACAGCAGTTTAACGTGATGCGCTACCACTCGCTATATGTAGATAAAGACACCTTGCCACAAGAACTCATCATAACTGCCCTCTCGGACGATGGGGTGATTATGGCATTACAACACAAAACAAAACCTATTCACAGTATTCAATTTCACCCTGAATCATTTTTTACTGAATATGGCAAAAATATCCTCAAGAACTTTTTGATAGGGACACAAACTGCTCAAAGCGTTCAAAATACTGAGGAAAAAGCAAAAGCCTACGCCAATGAAGTGTTCAAAGCAGCTTTGAAGAAACTGCAAGAAAATCAGCCGTTAGGCGATAGCGATTTCAAACAGATATGTGCGGTATTGCACAGCAAGCAGTACGACATCGTACAATTAGGCGCGCTCTTGGTGCTTATCAGCGAAAAGAGTTTATATCCAGAATCACTTACTGCTTTTGTGCGTAACATCTTGGCGTATAGCACCACCTTTGCCGACCCAAGACCTATGATAGACCTCTGTGGTACAGGAGGCGACGGACTTAAAACTATTAACATTTCTACCACGGTAGCCTTTATAGTAGCTGCCTTAGGGGTGAAAGTAGCCAAACACGGCAACAGGTCGGTTACAAGCCAAAGTGGCAGTACTGATGTGTTAGGAGAGCTCGGTATTGCGATGGAAAGCAACTTGATGAAGCAATTAGATAGCTTGGAGAAAAACGGATTAGCATTCTTCCACGCTCCTTTCTTCCATAACTTAGTAGGCGAAGTACGTGAAGTGCGACAACGTTTGGGTATCCGCACGGTGTTTAACGTATTAGGTCCTCTGTTACACCCCAATACAAAACTAAAATACCAATTAGTAGGTTTATATCACGAGCCCGTGATGCGCCTCTATGCCGAAACACTACAGCTTTTAGGACGCGAACACGCTTTAGTAGTACGTGGCAATGATGGTTTAGATGAAATAAGTATTTGTGATGAGACGAAGATTGTAGAGGTAAAGGGTAAGCAAATATTAGAGTATACCATAGCGCCTGAAATGTTTGGCTTTAAGCGTGCTTTTCACGCTGATATACAAGGTGGCACGCCTACTGAAAACGCTGAGATACTACGTCGCACTCTCAAAGGTGAAGAGCGCGGTGCTAAAGCCGATATCGTGATACTCAACGCAATGTTTGCTCTCTATACCGCCAATGTAGTAAAACACCCCGCTGAAGCTAAACCTCTTATTGAAGAAGCTTTAAGGAGTGGAAAAGTATGGCAATTAGTTAGCAAATTAGTCAATTAGCAAATTAACAAATTTCATTTATGGATATTCTTTCTAAAATCAAAGAACAACGCGAAATACAATTACATCGTGAAATAGAAGAATGGGCGCGCCCTTATTTAACGCAGGCTATACAACAACCTGGCATTAGCATTATTGGTGAAATTAAACGTGCTTCTCCCTCTAAAGGACAAATAGCGACAAAAGATTTCGACCTTCTAAAGCAAGCCCAACACTACGCAAATAACCGCGTAGCTGCCTTTTCTATCCTTACCGAAGAAGCTTACTTTAAGGGAGATAACGCTTTTATTCCCACTGTAACCAAAGCTTTCCCTATGATGCCTATCCTCCGCAAGGATTTTATCTATACTCCTTTTCAGGTATTCCACGCCAAGAGTTTAGGAGCTTCGGCAATTTTGCTGATTGTACGTATGCTTACTGATGATGAGCTGATGTTCTTGCATCTGTTAGCACATTCTTTGGATTTAGAAGTATTAGTAGAAGTTCACAATGAAAAAGAACTACAACGCGCTTTACAAGTGCCTGATTTAGAACTCTTAGGCATCAATAATCGCAACCTCAATACTTTTGAGGTATCGCTAAAAACAACAGAGCAACTACTCAAAGCAATTCCCAAAAGCCAACGAGAAGAACTATTGATAGTAAGCGAAAGTGGCTATCACAGTAAAGAAGATATTGTATATGCCGAAAACTTAGGCATAGATGCCCTTTTAATAGGAGAAGCCTTGATGAAAGGAGAGATTTTTTAATGACGAATGACGAGAGACGAATGACGAATGACGAGGGACAAATGACGAGGGACAAATGAAAAGTAAATAAATCACTGAACTTATGAATAAAATTATTGATAGAACCTTATTTTTTAGATGGGGTGAGAGTTCTACTTGTTTAGAAGTATCTGGTGATGTGTTTTTCTTTGATACTGAGGGAAATTTGCGCGGCATAAACCTCCTTTTGCAACACAATGTAGGGAGTGTTATACTACCTGTTTTACCTTCCTTTCTGTTAGAAGAAAAACCTACTACGCTCACCACTCTTTCGCGTGAGGATTTCAGCTTTGAAGTAGATGACTACACCCATACCCGTGCGTACTTATGTGATAATAATCTTGTATTTAGCTATACCAATTGCAATAAAATATTAGACTTGGTAACCCTAAAAGTTACTGAAAATCTTTATTTCATTCTCAACGAAGAAAAGATTTTGCAATACATTATAGTAACTGATGTATCAAGTATACCTTTTGCTGGGATGCCTTATTATAGCGCCCCTCTCTACCTAAAAGAAAAAGAAGTGAGAGAGTTATATTTTTTAACTTATACTTTAGCTTCTGACGATGTAGTGCAGTATGTGAGTATTTTAGAAAAAATACAAAAAAATGATTATTACGACGGGCAACTCGAAAGAGTAGCTAATGATTTAGTGAATGATTTAGATGAATGGCTTACTATAATAGCAGAATAACCAATGACCACTCAACTAAAAATATGCGGAATTCGCTCTCTTAGTGAAATCCAAGAACTGAAAGATTTGCCTATTGATTACTTCGGCTGTATCTTTGCGCCTAAAAGTCGGCGTTATGTGAGCGTGGATTTAGCAAAAGATATAGTTACTGAAATACACTCAGTTGGCAAACTGGCAGTAGGGGTGTTTGTGAATCCCCCTATACACGAACTACAACAAATTCAGCAACAAACAAACATTGATATACTGCAACTACACGGCAATGAAAGCGTTGAAGATTGCAGCACCTTACACAACGCAGGCTACACTCTTTGGAAAGCCTTTTCAGTATATGATGCTTTACCTGATATTACTCCCTATCAGCCTTATATTCAATATCCTTTATTCGATACCAAAGGCATTTCCGAAGGTGGTAACGGCACTCGATTTAATTGGGAAATACTTAAAGACCTATCGCCTTATTCTTATATTTTAGCAGGAGGTCTTGAGGTAAATAATGTACAAGAAGCCTTGTGTTATCGCCCTGCAATATTAGATGTGAACAGCAAAGTAGAGTGCAACCACCGCAAAGATCGCACACTTGTGGAAAAAATAATTAGTAAATTAGCAGATTAGAAAATTAACAAATGAATACAAAATCTTATTTCGGTAAATTTGGAGGGCAATACGTGCCTGAAACCGCTATGTTCGCCTTGAACGAATTAGAATCCGAATACCTTAAAGCCAAAGCCGACCCTACCTTTCAAGAAGAACTAAACGACCTACTCAAAAACTATGTAGGTCGTCCTACCCCCCTTTATCACGCCAAAAACTTAAGTGCGCACTACGGTCAGCAAATTTACCTGAAACGCGAAGACCTCAACCATACTGGAGCTCATAAAATTAACAATGCTCTGGGGCAAGTATTGCTTGCCAAACGTATGGGCAAGAAAAAAGTGATTGCCGAAACTGGAGCAGGACAACACGGGGTGGCAACCGCTACTGCGGCGGCTCTCTTAGGCTTGGAATGCGATGTGTATATGGGTGCAGTAGATATGGAGCGCCAAAAGCTAAATGTTTTCCGTATGGAACTCTTGGGCGCACACGTAGTAGCCATTCACGACGGACTTAAAACGCTTAAAGAGGCGACTACCGCCGCTATCCAATCGTGGGTAGCTGAGATTGAAACAGTGTTCTACGTGATAGGCTCGGCAGTAGGTCCTCACCCCTACCCTTCAATGGTAAAAGATTTTCAATCGATTATAGGTACAGAATGCCGTGAGCAACTTAATACTTTAGGCTTACACGCCGATCATGTAATTGCTTGCGTAGGTGGTGGTAGCAACGCTATTGGCATCTTTTCAGGATTTTTAGATGATGATACTACACACCTCTACGGACTAGAAGCAGGTGGTTACGGCATTGATACCGATATGCACGCTGCTACCCTCACTTTAGGCAAAGAAGGTATTATTCACGGAATGAAAACTTATGTTTTACAAGATAAGTACGGACAAATAAGTCCGGTGCATTCTATTTCGGCTGGACTTGATTACCCTGGGGTAGGCCCTCAGCACGCCTATCTCTTTGAAAGTGGTAAAGCTACATATATACCTATCACCGATGCGGAGGCTATGGATGCTCTTGTACGCACCACTCGCTTTGAAGGTATTATCCCTGCCATTGAAAGTGCTCACGCTTTGGCGTATTTAGAAAAATTATGCCCCTCCTTGCCTGCTAATCAAACCATAGTAGTAAATGTATCGGGTAGAGGTGATAAAGATATGCACACTGTTTTTTCAGTATTAAAAGGAGAAAAAGATGAAATATAAAACTATAACAGATGTTTTTGCCGAAAAGAAAAACGTTAATATCGGCTATATAGTAGCAGGCTACCCCTCTACTCAATTTACAAAAGAATTTCTCACGAAGTTAGACGAATCGGCTATTGATATTTTGGAAATAGGCATTCCCTATTCCGACCCCTTAGCCGATGGTAAACACATTGCTGAAGCTTCATTTGCTGCCTCACAAGCAGGGGTTACTACCGATGTAGTGTTTGATCTTCTTAATTCAGTAAAAGAAAAAATACATAAGCCCTTAGTGTTTTTAGTGTATTACAATCTCGTTTTTGCTTATGGAGTAGAAGCCTTTGTAAAGCGAAGTGCTGAAGTAGGTATCAAAGGTATGATTATCCCCGATTTGCCTTATGAAGAAGCCACCGAAGTAGCACAACTGCTAAACGCTCATAACATTGCTTTTATTCCTTTGGTGAGTGTAACTTCTGGCGACCGCATTGCTAAAATCGCTTCTTTGGCTAAAGGTGGCTTTGTATATGCTGTAGGCTCTTTGGGAGTAACAGGTAGCAAGCAGGTTGATTTAGGTAGATTAGAACAGTTCATTACCGACATCAAGCAACATACCACCCTACCTGTAGCGTTAGGATTTGGTATCAAAACGAATAGCGATGTACAAACGATGCGCCATTACGCCGATGGAGTGATTGTAGGTACAAGCATCGTCATTCTCACCCAAAATAATGATGTGGTAAAAACTATAAAAGAAATTGAAGAACTATTTAGGTAACATTTGGGTAACAAATAACAAGTAACTTTGTTAGAGTCTAACGACTTTAACAAAGTTTTTTTATGATTAATCATTAACGACTGCTTTCCTAACTTACTGATTATTTACGTTTTCGTAAGAAAAGCAAACTTTAGTAAAGAAAAACGTACAATAGGTAAAGAGTACTTTGTTAATCAATTCTTAATTTTGTCGCAAAGAAAAAACTTTAAATTTTTGTATAATGAAAAACATCATTAGCATTTGTATTTTGTTGTTCAGCATCCCGATGTTGGCGCAAAAAGTAACCATTACGGGGGTCGTTACCGATGAAAATCAACAACCCCTCCCTGGTGCGACGGTAGTAGTAGAGCCAGCGCATACAGGTGCGGCTACTGATTTGGATGGGCGTTTTTCCTTGAGTGCGCTCCCTACTGATAAACTCGTAGTGAGCTATATAGGATATCAGCCAAAAACTATAGCCGTAGGCAAAACACGTACCTTCAAAGTAACTCTCTCTCCTGAAGTAACTCAAATGGATGAGGTGGTAATTGTGGGGTATGGTACTCAACGCAAAAGCGATATTTCTACGGCAGTAGCTTCGGTGAAAATGGCAGATATCGCCCAAAGCAGTCCGTCACAGGTATTGCAAGCGTTGCAAGGTAAAGTGAGTGGGGTGCAAATCATCTCTTCCGATGGTTCTGCTTCCAGCGGACTCACATTTAGAATTCGCGGGGTGAACTCCATTACAGGAGGTACGCAACCGCTCTTTGTTATTGATGGGGTGCCTATGCCTACCCAAAGGGTAACTAATACCAATGAAGATGTGGCTACCAATCCGCTACTCAGCTTAAACCCTAACGATATCGAATCGATGGAAATCCTTAAAGATGCCGCAGCAGCAGCTATCTACGGGTCTAACGGTTCTAATGGGGTAGTGCTTATCACCACCAAAAAAGGAAAAGAGCTCGCTAAACCTAAATTTAACTTCAGTTATGCAAGTTCTATTGAAATGATGCCTAATATCCCTTTGAAGGTGCTCAATGCTGAAGATTATGCTCACAAAATGCTCGATTATGGCACTTGGGGCAATCAACCTCAAATAGACTTTTGGCAACGAATGATTGCCGAAAAAGGCTGGAATCACCCTGCCGTAAAAGATTGGCTGAAAGAAGTTACCCAAACAGGTACCAAAAACGAAGCTAACGGTAGTATCACGGGGGGTACCGACCAAACCCGCTATATGCTTTCAGTGGGCTATCTGAACCAAGAAGGACTTATCAAGCGTTCTGCTTTCAACCGCTTTACTTCACGTCTCAACCTCTCACAGAAGATTAACGATAAGATGAATGCAGGTATCAACCTCTCTTATGCCGTTTCTAAGGATAAAAATCCCGTAAGCGATTGGTCTCAAAATGGAGTGGTTCTCAAAGCTTTGCAAACTTCTCCTTTCTTAGACTACCCTGGTTTTGGTACCCTGATGAGCTATCCTAATATTCGTACGATGAGCCCTAAGGTAGCAGTAGACCAAGTGGATATCAATACCAAATACAACGAGCTCAACGCCAATGTATACCTCAGCTATCAACTGCTTAAAGATTTGACTTTTAACACCAGTGCTTCTTACCGTTTACACACTATTGGTCAAGACCGTTTTTGGGGGCCTGACACTTGGTTCGGACAGTCAGAACGCGGACGTATGGAGCTCTCTCATCGCAATGAGAACAGCTGGGTATATGAAGCCCGTTTGCAATACTCTAAAAGCGTCAATAAGCACTATTTTTCCATAATGGGTGCTTTTGAAGCCAATAAGTATTGGACAGATTATACTTACAATAAGTCTACCAACTTCGAGGATACCAAACAAGGCATTTGGGGTATCAACCAAGGGTTAGTAACCTATGCGCCTTTGTACACTTATGATGGCAACCAATTGGTATCGTACATCAGTAGGGCTACTTATAGTTATAACAACAAGTATGTGCTTAATGCTTCTTTACGTGCCGATGGTTCTTCTAAATTTGGTAAGAACAACAAATACGGTTATTTCCCTGCTATTTCTTTGGCTTGGAATGCTCACGAAGAAGACTTTATCAAGAAAATAGAAGCTATCTCCAATTTGCGTTTGCGCGGTAGTTTCGGTATGACAGGTAATAACCAAATCCCATCTTACCAATCCTTAGCACAACTCGCTAAAAACAAAGTAGTATTAGACGGTAACAAAGTGGAAATCGGTCGTTATACCAGCAATATTGCTAACGACAACCTTAAATGGGAAAGCCAAAAGCAATACAATATCGGTTTAGATTTGTCCTTCCTCAAAAATCGCTACACCCTTTCTACTGAATTGTATTACAAACGCATAGACGATATGCTTTTGGAAGTGAATATCCCTTCTACTTCGGGATTCCAAAAAGCGTGGAAGAATGCAGGTTCAATGGAAAACAAAGGTCTCGAAGTGAGCTTCAATGCACAATGGTTGCGTGAAGGCGATTTCAAATGGACAACCGATTTCAATATTTCTTTCTACCGAAACAAAATTCTTTCATTAGACGAAGGTCAGTATCAACAGTTTTACGACCGAGGTATCAACTCCAAAATCAAAAGCGATGTGCTCTTACGTGTAGGTATGCCAGTAGGTATCTACTACGGTTATGTAGCCGATGGTGTATTCCACAACCAAAACGAAGTGGATAATGCTCAGCCAGGGCCTAACGTAGCCTTAGGAGGTTTGCGTATAAAAGACATCAACCACGATGGCGTAATCGATACTAACGACCGTGTGCCTGTAGCCGATGTAAACCCATTGCACACAGGCGGTATAGGTAATACCTTCTCTTATAAAGGTTGGGAATTGTACGCTTTCTTACGTTGGTCGTATGGCAACGATGTAGTAAACGGTAATGCTTACTACCTCACAGGTACTAAGAATATCGACAATATCACACAAAGCGTTTATAACAACGTGTGGTCAGAAGCACACCCCGACCGTAACTTCCCGCTCTTTGGAGGTGGTTTCTGGGCTGAAAACGCTTTCCGTAGCGACTTGGTAGAAGACGGTTCTTTCTTGCGTTTGCAAACCGTGAGTCTCAGCTACAATTTGCCTAAGGAGGTATTAGAGCCTTATAAACTCAACAAATTGCGCATAGGCGTTACCGGTACTAACCTTGCTCTTTGGACACGTTATTCAGGGTTTGACCCCGAAGCCAATACGGGCTATGGCACCATAGCTCGTTTAGCACCAGGACTTGATATGAGTCCGTACCCACGACCTACCTCACTTTTGTTCTCAGTAGAAGTTGGTTTTTAAAAAAATATAGATTATGAAATTACATATTACAACCATTATAGCAATAGGGGTAAGCCTTGGATTGAGCAGCTGTGCTAAATTCTTAGAAGAAGACCCCAAGAGCACCCTTACGTCTCAATTTTTCTATCAAAATGAATTGGATGCTCGCCAAGCGATGAACGGTACTTACCGTTACCTCACCGATGTGTACATCACAGGACACGGCACCAAACAAATTAGTACCGACCTTGCCAAACGCGCTGATTGGGACGAGGGGCAAGGCTTGCGTAACTATAAGTTTGGACCTGACAACGATTATATCACCCAAATGTGGCAACAACACTATGCTGCCATTAAGAACTGCAACTCGGTAATCGATAATGTAACCAAACACCAAGGTCGCATCAATAACTGGGAACGCTATGTAGCCGAAGCTCGTGGTGTGCGCGCTTACTTGTACTTCGATTTGGTGCGTTGGTTTGGCGATGTGCCTTTGGTATTAAAAGAAACCGAATCGCTTGACGACCTCAAAGTGCCTCGCACCCCTCAAAAGCAGGTGTTTGAGCAAATTATTGCCGATTTTACTTACTCGATGGCTCACGTAGCCGAAAAAGACGATAGAAGCAATGGTTATCAATACGGGCGTATTACCAAAGATGCTTGTCGCGGGTTCTTAGCTAAAGTACACTTGTGGCTCGCTTCAGTAGCGCAACGCGACGAACGTGAAGTGCTTGGTTCGGCTACTGAAAATTACACCAAAGCAATGAATTATGCCAAAGAAGTCATACAAGGCGGTCGCTACCAATTAGTAGAATACTATCCCGATGTATTCAACGCTAAAACCAAAATAAGCGAAGCTCCAAAAGAAGTTATTTGGTGCGTACAAGGTCTTACAGGCGACGATACCGGTACCCTCACAGGAATGCTTTACGGAATGAGAGGAAATGAGAACTTAGGAGGTTCGTGGGATAACATCTCCAGCTCCGATTACCACCGTATGATTTATGAACCCTCCGACTCTATTCGCCGATTGTGGAACTGCCCACGTGTGCAAGTGCTCGACAACGGTAAGTTATGGGGTTGGGATTATAAAATCTATTGGGATACACGTGTAGACCAACCTCTTAGTAACGCTACCGAAAACAATAGCTGGGTAATGTGGAGTATCGGTAAGTTCCGCCGTTTTCCACTAGCTGATGTCTCTTCGTATAACTACAAAAACTTCGGTATGGATGAGCCGCTACTTCGCTTTGCTGATGTACTCCTCATCTATGCAGAGGCTTATAATGAGATAAATCACTCACCAGGTGCTTATACACCCTCATCTTCTTTAGCAATGAATGGCTCCAACGTGAACAGTGCTTACGATGCGGTGAATTTAGTGCGCAAACGTGCTCGTATCTCTAACAAAGCAGGCGGACGTGTGGTGCACCGTGATGTATTGCCTCGTGATTTGGATAAAACCCATATCAACGATGTAAATACTGTAGTACCCGATTGGAAACCCTCCTCTTATGGTTATGACTATGCAGGTACTGCTATGTGGACAGCCAAACATTACAGCGATGATTATACCGCTTTTCGTACTGAAATCTTAAACGAACGGGCTCGGGAGCTTGTAGGAGAAGTTACCGACCGCTGGTGCGACCTCGTACGTCGTGGTATTTTGGTACAAGCCTTTCAAAACTGGCGTATTTATAATCCGTTTATCAGTGGAGAAGAACGTCGTATTCCACCTCCTCTTACTCCTGAAAATGTCCGCCCTTATCACCAATTGTTACCTATTCCGCTTAGCGAATTGGACACAAATAAAAATTTAACTCAAAATCCTGGATACTAAAATGAAAACACATATATTACTCATTAGCAGTTTGCTACTCACGGCTTTGGGTGCTTGTACTAAGAACAAACCTGAAGACGTAGACCTATCGGTAACAGCTGATAAAACCCAAGTAAGGGTAGGCGACCCCGTAACTTTTACTATTCATCATAATGTAAACGCCTTGGCTATTTACACCGGTGATGAAGGGCACAATTACCTAAAGAGCGCTGACAATATACTCAAAAACAAAAGCTCTCAAGAGTTACAAAGTAAGATTTACCGCAATTACGATGCTAACATCATTCCTTACCGATTGAATTTTGACAAATCGGAAGTGGGTGCCAAGACACCCTTTGAAGGAGGCGCTTTTGAGGTGAGTAGCAATTTAGCTTCTTCTGAAGTAGTTACTGATGCCTCTACAGGTAAAAAAGTGCTAAAATTAGTTTCTGCTCATCCCGAATGGTGGAGTGAAACACTCATTTTCAACGTAAATACTAAGGTAGGTAATAATAAAACTCTTACCTTGCGTATGAAATTTGAAACAGATATCCAAAAAGACTTTACAAATAATACACCTCACCCAGAAGATAAGAATCTTCGTATAGTAACCAAAGTAGCTGGTATAGCTGAAGGCGAAACTCAAGTTACTTTTAGAGATGTAACAGTATGGGGCAGAGAATTACCTAATATTAGCACCTCTTATGCTGATTACAAAGTGAATATAGGTGAAATTATAGAAGCGTGGGAAAATTCAATGGGTAAGAAAATGGAAAAATTATCAAATATCCGCATTATCTTTCCTGCAAAAGACGGCTCTAATATAGCATATATTGGTAATATTTATTTAGAATCAGCGAGTTTTGCTTCTATTGATTATTTCCCATTCGATACAGGAAAAGGTATTACCATTACCGATAATTCTGGGGTAACCAAATACACTCATACGTATGACAAAGCAGGAACTTATGAGGTAGTGGTAGTGGGCAGTAGCAGTGGTTTTAAAAGCTATTCAAAAGACGGCTATAAAACTGATGTAGGAACTGTAAGTGCTGACGAATACAAGTACAACACTGAATATCGCACTATCAAAATTACGGTGACCCCGTAATAATTACGAATGACGAGTTACGAATGACAATTGTGTTAATTATTAATTGTTAATCGTCAATTGTTTAATATTTTTGCGCTCTAAATGAAAAATGAAACTGACAAATGAACAGAACGATAAAGCTCCTGCGAATCCTGCTGTTGTGGTATTTTCTCTTTCCTATCGCTTTCACAGAAGAGTTGGTGGTGAGAATTCAAGCGCAAGAAACTTTCCTTTTCCACCATCTTACGCGCAATGAAGGTCTGTTGCACGACAACGTTACTTGCATTGCTCAGGATTCGTTGGGCTTTATTTGGTTAGGCACCCACAGAGGGCTGAACCGTTTCGATGGCTATACCCTTGATGCCTACAAGTACGAGCAAGACCCTATCAACTCGGTGTACTACAACCGTGTGTACAGCTTGCAACCTATGGGGCGTTACCTTTGGGTAGCTACCGAAGCAGGAGTAGCTTGTTTTGATATTCGGCTCAAACAGTTTGTCAATTTCAAAATAGACGATCCTCTTGATTTGGCTTTCTATACCAAAGTAAAACTCTTACAAAAAGGCACAAATAATGAACTTTGGCTTTTGAGCGAAAACCAAATTAGGCGTGCTAAAGTAGTGTGGAATCAGCGCGAGAAGGCACTTACACTAAAAACATTACCTATTGGCTCTGCCTCACAACTCACTACTTCGCAACTCAATCCGCAAATAGCAGTGAGCGAAAAAGGAGAAGTGTGGCTTTCGGGGTTCCCTTGGTTATCGGCTTACGTTCCTGACAAGGGCAGACTAAAAGCCCTACCTGAAAAGGTGAACAACATAGGTTCGGGTATCGTAAAGATGCTCTATGCCGATGGCTACTTGTGGGTGATTTACCGAGATAGCTTAGTGAAGTACGCCTGTAAGCCCGATAACACCTATGCGATAGTTGCTAAAAAGGAATTTGACCTGAACAAACATTTGCTTTCTCTTACACTGAGCGGGCAATACGTGTGGGTAGTGAATGAAGAAAGTATCTTTCAGTTGGATAAAAACAGTCTTTCTCTGCTGAAAGAACACAGTCACTCGCCTTTGAATCCGTATTCGGCAAGCAATCATATCAACAGTGTGTTCTTAGACAAGGACAGCAATTTGTGGGTATCGGCTTGGTCTAATGGTGTATCGTACAGCAGTACGCGCGATGCGTTTTTCAAGACGGTATGGATAAAACCCCAGAGCAAAGTGGGTTCGGAGTTTGTAAGCACGATGCACTACGACCCCGATGGCTATGTGTATATAGGCAATAAGTTCGGCGGAGTGATTAGGTTTCATACCCTGAGCCAGCAATTAGACGAGCACTATTGCAATGCTCCTGAGCTTTCGCCTAACGTTACGAGTATTCAGAGCGATAAAGCACACTTGTACGTATCGGTTCGCGAACGGGTATGGGGGATAGACAAGCAAAGCCGACGCATTATCAGTTCGTTTGCAACACAGTGCAACGATTATATATTTGATATCAAGCTCGATACCTTTCACCGTTTGTGGATTACTACCTATTCAGGATTGGAGTGCTTTGAAGAGCGAAAAGGACAATGGCAAAACGTATACACCTTTACCGAAACAACGCCTGAACCTCGTAGGTTATCTACTAACAAGCTCCACAAAATATATGTGGATAAAGCTAAGAACGAACTGGTGATAACCTCGGTAATGGGCTTAAACAGATTGCAACTCAATGCCAAAGGCGAGGTAGTGCGTGTGCTCAAATACGCTGCCGACGCTAAAACCCCGCACAGCCTGAGTAGTAATTATCTTTGGGCAATTGATAAAGACAAAGATACTTATTGGATAGGCACTATGGGTAGCGGACTCAACAAGGTGATTCTCACTGATAACGCTAATGGCAAACTCACTTATACTGCCGAACATTACGGTATAGAAGAAGGGGCAACCTCTAACGATATTGAAAGTGTGGAAGTAGATGCTTTTGGCAATGTGTGGTGTGGAGGCTTTTACTTGAGTTTCTTTGATACAAAACTAAAACGTTTTGCGGCTTTCAGCAACAATGATGGCTTGCAAGGACACAGTTTCGGGACGGCTTCCTCTTGCAAAGATGCTGAGGGGAATTTGTACTTTGGAGGCTCACACGGCTTTAACTATTTCAAACCACAAGCGCAAATGTTTTCGTCAGCTCACCTAAGAGTACATTTTAGCAGGTTTGAAAACAACGGCAAGGTAGTCAATTCGTGTATAGAGTTTACCGATGCGCTTTCGATAGCGTACCCGAACAACGATTTTTCGGTGTACTTCACCACTTTGTCTTACAATGCACCTCAGCGGTTGCGCTACCGTTATAAATTAGAGGATTACGACACTGATTGGCATTATATAGCCGTGAATGACCCTGCCCCACACGCCACTTACCAAAAGCTCCCTTATGGTACTTACAAACTATTAGTAGAGGTAGGCGATTGGCAACAGTGGAGCGGAGCGCAGACCGAGCTTACAGTGGTTTCCAAGCCTCCTTTTTGGCTTACGTGGTGGGCGTACACCCTCTATACACTTGCCCTTGCAGGCTTGCTGTACGTATGTTTCAGGTACTTTATGCGATGGACGCAAATGAAACATACCATAGCTGTACAAGAGGAAAAAGAGCGACATAAAGAAGAGCTAATGCAGATGAAAATGCAGTTCTTTACAGACGTCTCACACGAGTTCCGTACACCACTTACCCTAATGAGCCACGCAGTAACTGAAATGGAAGAGGAAATGCCTTCCAATAAGTATGTGCATACCCTCAAACGCAATACGGGTAAGCTCAGTAATATGGTGAACGAACTGCTTGAAATACACCGTATGGACGTGTATACACCTCAGCTAAAAGCCAATTATATTTCGGCAAACAGCTATGTGCAAGCCATTTACAACGAGTTTAAGGAGTGGGCAAGCAAAGTGGCTATAACGTTGCAATTAACACTACCTGAACAAGAAGTAAAGTTGTGGTTAGATGAGAAGTATTTTAGCAAGATACTTTCGAATATTCTTTCCAATGCTATTAGGTACTCCAATGCGGGAAGCACTATACGCTTATCGATTTCGGTAGAGAATTTGAGCGAGCTCACACCGCTCTACAAAAGCGCCTTTGAGAACACTGCGCATACCTTGCCAGGCAAACAGTTGGTGGTAAAAGTGCAAGATGAAGGCGTAGGGTTGGAGAAGAATGCCTTATCCGAAATCTTTGAACGCTTCCACCGTGTAGAGGGACAAGGACAAAAAAGAGTAGGTTCGGGCATCGGACTTTCTTTGGTAAAATCATTAGTTGAAGCACATCGCGGTGGGATTATCATTAGCAGTAAGCCCAATGTAGGTACCGAAGTTATCATCACTTTTCCTATGGACGATAGTTACTTATTGCCCGAACAGAAGTTGCAGGACAGTGCTTTTCAGCTGAAAGAATACTTATCGGACTATGCGGTTGAGTATGAACATATATGCGAAGACGAGGACGAAATGTTAAATTTGCCTCAGGAAGATAAACCTACCTTGCTTTTAGTAGACGACAATCACGAAGTACTGATGATACTCAAAAACATCTTTATCAAAGAGTACAACATCATTCTCGCCTCCGACGGCGAACAAGCGATTGAGAAGTGCAATCAGCATTTTCCTAATTTGGTCATATCGGATGTGATGATGCCTAAAATTGACGGATTTGAGCTTTGTGCTATCCTGAAAAAGAACCTGCAAACCTGCTTTATTCCTGTGATATTGCTCACGGCGAAATCGCAAATAGAGTCGCAGATAGAAGGAATTGAGTTAGGAGCTGATGCCTACCTTACGAAACCTTTTGATGTGAAACTGCTCAAAACCAATGTGCGCAACTTGCTCAACAAGAGCAAACAGCACGCTCCTATTGAGAATATCCGTCAGAAGGTGATTGATAAAAAACAACAAGAACAGTTAGACAAGCTCACTCACTTGGTAGTGACCAATATGCAAAACCCACATTTCTCGGTAGATAACCTCTGTTTGGAACTCGGTATGAATCGCACTAAGTTGTACAGCTTTGCTAAACAAGCTACCGAACTTACCTTGGCGAACTACATTCGCAAAATACGCTTAGACAAAGCTGCCGAACTGCTTAAAACTACCGATAAGCTCATCAGTGAAGTATGCTACGAAGTAGGAATCGATAGTCCGTCGTATTTCACAAGAGCTTTTAAAGAACAATTTGGGGTATCACCCTCAGAATTTATTTCAGGTAAGAGGTAAAAAGTTAACGGCTAAGAACTAATAACTAACGACTAAAAACATACAAATGAAAAGAATATTTGCTTTTATTACTTTGTGCAGTTCGCTATGGGCGAGTGCACAACAGCCCACTGAAATCACCCTACTACCCAATGAACAATGGTGGGGTGGCTTTACGGGCGTAGGCAAAGAGATGCCTTACCAACCATCGGAGCGTATTTACAACTTGCGCACCGAGAATTTTAACAACCAATCAGTGCCCTTTCTGTACTCTAATCAAGGGCGTTATATCGCTTCGGAAGCTCCTTTTGCTTACCAATTTAAAGAAGGAAAGATACTTATCACTCCTTCACGGGCTGAGGTGAGTTGCCACACAGCAGGCTCTACCCTCAAAAGTGCCTATCAGGCAGTGAGTAAACAATATTTTCCACCTTCTGGGGTAATCCCCCCCGAAGTGTTCTTTACCAAACCGCAATACAACACTTGGATAGAACTTATTTACAATCAGAATGAAAAGGACGTTTTAGCCTACGCCAAAGCTATTCTGGACAACGGAATGCCAACGGGAGTAATAATGATTGATGACAACTGGCAAAAAGACTATGGCGTATGGCAATTTCGCCCCGATAAGTTTCCTACACCTAAGGAAATGATAAACCAGCTCCACCAAATGGGCTTCAAAGTGATGGTATGGGTATGCCCATTTGTATCGCCCGATAGCCAAGAATACCGCTTTTTGCGCGACAAAGGCTATTTAGTGAAGAAAAAAGGAGCTGACACCCCTGCTATCCTCGATTGGTGGAATGGGCTCAGCGCTTGCTATGACCTCAGCAATCCCGAAGCCTTTGCTTACTTTGTGAATATGCTCAAAGACCTACAAAAAGAATACGGCATCGATGGATTTAAGTTTGATGCAGGTGACCCAGAGCGCTATTTGGCGGAAGATGTAGAGGTTTTCGACCAAAAATCTTACGATACTGAACAGACCTATCTCTGGGGTAAATTAGGCTTAGAATTCCCTTACAACGAGTTTCGCGCTTGCTGGAAATTGGGCGGACAGGCTTTGGTACAGCGTTTGGGTGACAAGAGTTACTCTTGGGACGGTGTAGCCCGTTTAGTCCCCGATATGATAGCCGCAGGACTCAACGGTTATGCATTTGCTTGCCCCGATATGATAGGCGGAGGGGAATACGGCAGTTTCTTGAATGTAGACCCTACTAAGTTCAATCAGAAGCTCATAGTGCGCTCTTGCCAAATACATTCGATGATGCCTATGATGCAATTCTCAGTAGCTCCTTGGCGCATTCTATCGAAAGAGAATTTGGCTATCTGTATCAAATATGCCAAATGGCACGAACAATTAGGCGACTATATCATAGCCGAAGCTAAAAAATCGGCACAAACAGGAGAACCTATTGTGCGCAGTATGGAGTATGCTTTTCCTCATCAGGGTTTCGCTAATTGCAAAGACCAATATATGCTGGGCGATAAGTATTTAGTAGCCCCTGTAATGACCGAAAGCGATATTCGCACGGTAAAACTCCCCAAAGGCACTTGGCAAGACGAACAAGGCAAAAAGTACAAAGGAGGCAAAGCATACACCCTAAAAGTACCTTTGGAGCGATTGCCTTATTTTGTAAAGATTAAGTAATAAATTATAATAGCAATCTGATAATCAATGAGGCTGTTCAAAAAGTCTCAAAATCGCTTTTGCATCATAAACTT